>JANNQH010000838.1:0-1607 GCA_031400655.1 Deltaproteobacteria bacterium
CGAAGCGTCGGTGCGGCGCGCACTCGCGATCCAGCTCATCATCAATCGGGAAGCGGGGCTCATGAAGAACGAGAACCCGACCCAGGGCGCCTACGTGATCGAAGAGCTGACCGATCTGCTGGAGGCGGCGGTGCTCGAAGAATTCGACCGCCTCTCTCAGCGCGGCGGCGTACTCGGGGCGATGGAGACGCTCTACCAGCGCGGGCGAATCCAGGAGGAGAGCATGCGCTACGAGCAGCGCAAGCATTCCGGGGAGCTCGAGATCATCGGGGTCAACACGTTCCTCTCCCCCAACGCCTCGCCGCCGTCGGTTTCGATCGACTCGCTGATGCGGTCCTCCGAGGCCGAGAAGCGTGCCCAGCTCGAGGCCCTCGGCAATTTTCAGACGCGCTGGGCCGACGAGGCACCGGGGGCCCTCGCGCGCCTGAAGCGCGCAGCCCGGGGTGGGGAGAACGTCTTCGACGTGCTGCTCGAGACGGTCAAGGTCGCGAGCCTCGGGCAGACGAGCGAGGCGTTGTTCGAGGTGGGCGGCCGCTATCGGCGGGCGATGTGAGCCGGGCGAACGAGGCGCCGCGTGTGGGCTGCTAGCATCGCGCGCCCCAGACAAGAGAGTGAGGCACGAGATGGCGGATGCAGCGGGACCCCGGACGGGTGGCATGAAGGCGAGCGAGCAGCTCGCCGAGTGGCGGCGCATGGCGGCCTCGGAAGTGAAGGGTCAGGACGTCGCCGACCTCGCCTGGACGAGCGCCGACGGTCTCCGCATCCGGCCGCTCTACACCGCCGCCGACCTGGAGGGTCTCGAGTTCAGCGACACGCTCCCGGGTCTCTTTCCGTTCCTGCGCGGACCCCGCGCGACGATGTACGCGAATCGCCCGTGGACGCTGCGCCAGTACGCAGGCTTTTCCACCGCCGAGGAATCGAACGCCTTCTACAAGGCGAATCTCGCCGCCGGCCAGCAGGGCCTCTCGGTCGCCTTCGATCTCGCGACCCACCGCGGCTATGACTCCGATCATCCGCGCGTGTCGGGCGACGTCGGCATGGCGGGCGTCGCCATCGACTCCATCTACGACATGCGCACGCTGTTTTCGGGCATCCCGCTCGACCAGATGAGCGTGTCGATGACCATGAACGGCGCGGTGCTGCCGGTGCTGGCGCTCTATGTCGTCGCCGCCGAGGAACAGGGCGTGCCGCACGCCAAGCTCTCCGGCACGATCCAGAACGACATCCTCAAAGAATTCATGGTGCGCAACACCTATATCTACCCGACCGGGCCATCTTTGCGCATCATCTCCGACATTTTCGCCTACACCTCGGCCGAGATGCCGAAATTCAATTCGATCTCGATTTCCGGCTATCACATGCAGGAAGCCGGGGCGACTGCCGACTTGGAACTGGCCTACACCTTGGCCGATGGCGTGGAATACGCCCGCGCTGGTCTGGCGGCAGGAATGGGTATTGATGCGTTTGCGCCACGCTTAAGTTTTTTCTGGGCGATTGGCATGAACTACTTCATGGAAGTGGCCAAGATGCGCGCTGCGCGGTTGCTGTGGTCGAAGTTGATCAAGCAATTCAACCCGAAAGACAATCGATCCTTAAGCTTGCGCACG
>JANNQH010000839.1:0-1579 GCA_031400655.1 Deltaproteobacteria bacterium
GGGCCTCGATCCAGCCCATCATCAGGTGGTAGAGCGCCTCGGCGTCCTGGTCGGGGACGACGGCGGGCAGCAGGTCGGCTTCGCGGGCGGCGCTGAGCGCCTGGTAGAGCGGTGCCGTCAGCTGGGCCCGGGAGCGCGAGACTTCGGAGGGGAAGGCCTCGGTGAGGCGACCGCGGGCCAGGGCGAAGGGGCGGCTCGCTTTGGCCCCGACCGGGTCCTGGGCTTGCGCTGCCATTCCGCGAACCCATTCGCGAATCGAATCGATGGGACGGGGCGAGCCTTCCATGCGCGTGGCGAGATAGTCGGCGAGGCCACGGATGCCCTCGTCGAGGACGGCGACCAATAGCTCGTGCTTGCTCCGGAAATGGCGGTAGAAGGCCTGGTTCGAGAGGCCGGCCTCGGCGAGGATGTCCGACACCTTCGGGTCGAGCCCGCCGCTCCGCTCGATCATTGCGAAGGCCGCACGGACCAGGCGTTCGACTTCGATGCGGGCGGTCTCGCTCCTAAGCGCGAGGCTGCGGGCGACGGTCTGGTCGACGACAGGCCCTCTGGCCGGGGCGAGGGAGCCGGCGGCGGCGGCGTCGCGGCGATGAGTACTGGGAACGTTGTTCTCCATTTTGAGAACGGTATTCTCGCGCCGGCCAGACCGCAAGGGGATCCATGGGGCCGGGAGTAGGCGATTCGGAGCGGCGCTTCGGGGCCGTCCGAGGAGGGAATGGGGCGTGAGTATGCAGCCGGAGGGTCGGGGGTTACTCGTCGCGGACATCGTCCGACGCGCCGCTGCGAGCGCTCCGGACCGGCCCGCCGTCGCCGTGGGCCCCGACGAACGCTCCTTCGCCGAGCTCGACCGGGAGGCGGAACGCCTGGCCTTCGGGCTGCGCCACGAGCTCGGCATCCGCCACGGCGATCGCGTACTCGGCTGGATCGATACGGCGATCGAAGTCATGCCGCTCTTCGTCGCACTCGCGCGGCTCGGCGCCGTGTTCGCGCCGCTCAATGCGCGGCTCTCGGTGGACGAGGCGGGTGATGTGGCGAAGCTCGCGCGGGGCACGCTGCTCGTCGTCGACCCGACGCGTGCCGCCGATGCGGAGCGCCTGGCGAAGCGCGCGGGGATCGACCGCATCGCCCTGCTGTCGGTCGTACGAACTCTTGGCGACGAGGCCGCAGATTCGCGGCCGGCCGGCGTGCCAACACCCGTAAGCATGCCGGCCAGCGACCGCTTTTTCGTTCTCGACGCGAAGCACCTGCCTGATCCCCCGTCGCCGATCGTCGAGCCGAGCCTCGTCGAGACCGATCCCCACGTCATCTTCTTCACGAGCGGCAGCACCGGCCGCCCGAAAGGCGTCATCCTCTCCCATCGCGCCAGCTGGCTGCGCGGCTTCCAGGGCGTCTTCCGCGACGAGCCCGAACGCACGGTCTGTATGTTCCCGCTCTTCCACATGGCGGGCTTCACACTCGCTCTCTCCGCCTGGCAGACCCGCGGCGAGATCGCCTACACGACGGCCTCGGCAGACGCGCTGCTGCGGATGGTCGAGAGCCGCCGCTCGAATCGACTCTACGGCCTCCCGGTCGTCTGGAA
>JANNQH010000840.1:0-1936 GCA_031400655.1 Deltaproteobacteria bacterium
CGCGCCCTGGGCCACGAACTGTGAAGGCGAGAGATGATGGGCGACCAGCACGGCGACGGCGTGCACGACCCGCTCGGAGAATCGCAGCGCCGCGAGCCATTCCCGGGCGTGCTTCGCGCTGGCCGCTTCGTGGGCGAGCGATCGAACGCGGTCCCCGTCACGCGTCGTCGTCTCGGGCTTGCCGAGGTCGTGACACAAGGCGGCAAGCAGCAACACCTCGCGCGCCTCCGGCGCGAGCTCGTTCGCGATCGCACGCGCCCGGTCGAGCACCATCAGCGTGTGGACGAGGACATCGCCTTCCGGATGCCAGACCGGGTCCTGCGGCACACCCGCGAGACGCGCCAACGGCGGGAAGATGTCGAGCCGGCCGATGTCGGCGAGCCATCCAAAGGCCTGCGACGGAAGCGGAACGTCGATCAGCATGCGCCGCAGCTCGGCCGCGACCCGCTCGACGGGCGTGGCGTCGAGGCTGATGTCCTGGCAAAGCCTGCGAAGCTCGTCGTCGACCTCCGCCTCGAGGATCGCCTGCAGCCGCGCGACGCGCAGAAGCCGCACGGGGTCCGCCGGGAAGGTCGCGGGGTCGACGGCGCGTAGACGCCTGGCCCGCAGATCTGAAAGCCCATCCCAGGGATCGATCAAGCGATCCGCAACCGGGTCCCAGCCGATCGCGTTCACGCGCAGATCGCGGTGTCGTGAGGCCGCGCGGAACGCCGCGTCGAGGGAATCGGGACGACTCGCCTGATAGGCGTCGGCGCCAGCCCGGGCAAACGCGAGATCGAGTCCGTCGCGCACCCGACGCCAGACGGGAAACTGTCGCCCCACCCGCGCTGTGAACCCGAATCCCGCGAGTGCGTCTTCCACCGCGTCTTCCGCGAGACCGAATACCTCGAGGTCGAAATCATGGGAAGCGGCGCCGCGCAGCGCATCGCGAACCCAGCCCCCGACGACGATGATCCGCCCGCCCGCGCCCTCGATCGCCCGGGCCAGCTCCATGACAGGCGAGCCCGCCGGCAGCGAGAGCCGGCGTTCGATCAAACGATCTCGTCCTCGTCGACGGCTTTCTTACAGATCGGGTGCGGCGAGAAATCCGGACCACCGTGCCAGCCGGGAATCCGCGCGGCCTCGGCGAGCCACGAATCCGCGATCGACTCGTCGACCGCCACGTCGTTGTTGTCGAAGCCTTCGGTGATCGACTCCCAGAGCTCGCGCCCGCCGTTCTCCCACCATTCGCGTCCCGGGTTCTCGAAGTCGATGGCCAGCTTGATCATGCGTTGCTTCCCCTGCCCTGCCGACTGGCCTTCTGGCGCGGTCGTGTGGGCCGTTTCGGACGAACTGATGTTTCACGCGAGGGTCGGCGCGAGTCGGCGCTCGCCGCGGCGCCCCGCGGTCGCCAGCCGAAGCGCCCGAGGTCGACGCGGCCGCTCGGCGCGAAGGCTATGCCCTCGGACTCGAGACGCGATTGCTGGAGCGGGGCGGTCTCGGAGGGGCCCCGCGCGCTGATCTCGCCGCGCGCGTTGACGACCCGGTGCCAGGGAACGTCTGACTCGAACGCGAGCGCATGCAGCGCATAACCCACCTGGCGCGCGGCCCGCGGCATGCCCGCGATTGCGGCCACCTGCCCGTAGCTCGCCACCCGCCCGGGCGGAATCCGGCGCACGACCCGGTAGACGCGCTCCCAGCCGCTCGCCGGCGCCTTCATGTCGAAGCCGCCGGGAGCGCCGAGAGTCCCGCCAATCCCGAATGGCGCAGAAGGGCATCCGGCGAGGGTGCGCGGCCGCGGAACGATTCGAAGACGCGCATCGGGGGCGTGCCGCCGCCGAGGGCGAGCACCGTGTCGCGAAAACGCCGGCCGGTCTCGGCGATCGCCCGGGGATTCTCGAGCCCCGCCTCTTCGAAGGCGGAGAACGCGTCTGCCGACAGCACCTCGGCCCATTTG
>JANNQH010000841.1:0-2183 GCA_031400655.1 Deltaproteobacteria bacterium
CTCGACGAGGGGGACTTCGCGCGCCGAGGCGGCGAGCTCGCCGCGCTCGATCGCCCGCTCGATCGGCGAGCGCCACTCGCGCTGGCGCGGCTTCCAGAACGTCTCGACCCACGCATACAACGCAGGATGCGGCTCCCCCGCACCGATCACCGCGCGCAGGATCGCCGTCGCATGCGGCTCCCGGATCAGCTGCAATCGCGAAGCGACGAAGGCCTCGACGTCGCTCTCGAAGCTGCCCGTGTCGATGTCGGGGAGGGCCATCTCCTCGAGCTCGGCGAGGGCCTCGTCGAGGAGCTCGGCAGGCGACGACCAGCTGCGGTAGACGGTCGTCTTGTTGACGCCGGCCCGGCGCGCGACGGCGGGCAGCGTCACGGCGCCAAAGCCCTCGTTCGAGAGCAGGTCGAGGGTCGCGCGGCGGACGGCGTCGCGGACCTCGGCGTTGCGCCCGCCGGGGCGACGCTGCTTGGCGCCCTTCTCGTCCCGCTGCTCGCCTCGGACGGGCAGGCCGCGGCCAGGGCCTCGTGTGCTCGACTTTTTTTCCTTGTCCACAAAAGCAACTCTAGGTTGCTTTTGTCGAAAGAGCCATCCATACTGCGCTTCGAGCCCGGCAGGTTTCCCTACCTCGAACCCAATCGAACCGAATTGGAATGAATGGAGGCCCCCATGACGAGCCGCCCCCGCAATCCCATCGCGACCGAAGAGCAGCACGCCCACGAACGCCACGCCCTCGAGCTCTTCGCCCATCCGCGGATCGTGTCGACTGCGAAGGAGATCCACGAGTACTGGCTGCAGTCGGTGCCGCGCAGTCCCGACATGCTGTCCTGCTTCGAGCGATCCTTCGAAGAGGTGATGTTCGCGGCGGTCGTGTGGTCGCTGAATCAGGACCCGCTCTATCCGAAGGTCATCACGATCACGCGGCTGCCCCATCAGCTGGGCGGTCAGCGCATTCCCGGGACGCGCTGGGGCATCGACAATCCCGATTCGGTCTACCGCGTGATCCCGATCAGCGGGGCCGAGAAGTACGTGATCCGCGGCTCGGTGCCCGAGAATCGCGTGACCGAGAACTACTTCACGCTCTGGGATTCGAAGATGGGGACGGTCGACGTCCTCGACGGCAAGACGATCGTCCTGAATCCGGACCGTAGCTTCGAGATCTTCGTCGACAGCGATCCGAAGGGCGATCGCAAGAACCATGTTCGTTCCGCGCCCCAGGCCCACGAGTTCTACATCCGCGACGTGGTGATGAACTGGAAAAAGGAGATGATCAACTCCTTCTCGATCGAGCGCCTGGGCGGGAAGCCCTCGCGGCCGCCGCGGAGCCTCGCGGAGGAGCTCGATCTCGCCGTTGAGTACATGTGGAAATGGGCGAAGGAGACCGATCGCTGGGAGGCCCAGACGGCCGGCAAGCCCGAGAACAGCTTCGCCTTCACGATCGACCGCGACAGCGACGGTGCGCTGCGCAACCAGATCTACATCATGGGCCGCTTCAAGCTGCCGTCTCTGGATCATGCGCTGGTGATCGACGTCGATCTCGGCGGCGCCGAGTACTTCATCGCGCCGATCACGAACGTCTGGGGAACGACGAACGACATCTACACGCGCAACGGGAGCATGAACCGTGCCCAGTCCGTCGCCAACGCCGATGGGACGCTCAGCTTCGTGCTCTCGCCGAAGGATCCCGGCGTCTGGAACTGGATCGATCCCACCGACATGAAGGAAGGGACGCTCACGCTTCGGTGGGCCGAGTTCAAGGGCGGGAAGCCCGGCCCGAGCCTGTCGGCGATGGGCAAAGTCGTACCCCTCTCGGAGCTGCGCGGCCAGCTGCCTGCCGGCACGCGCTTCGTGACGCCCGAGGAACGCAAGGTCCAGCTCGCGGAACGCGCCGCGAGCTATGCCTGGCGGATCGCGGAGAGCTGACTCATGACCTCACAACGAGAAATCGAAGAGGACAAGGTCTGGTTGATCACGGGCTGCTCATCGGGGATGGGCCGCGAGTTCGCCTTCGAGGCGCTTCGCTTCGGCTACCGCGTCGTCACGACGGCGCGAGATCCGAAGACGCTGCGGGATTTCGTCGATCAATATCCGGAGCGGGCGCGGGCGATCGCGCTCGACGTGACGGACAAACGACAGGTCGAAGCGTCGGTCGCGACGACGCTCGCCGAGTTCGGACGCATCGACGTGCT
>JANNQH010000842.1:0-4871 GCA_031400655.1 Deltaproteobacteria bacterium
TGACAGCGACGGCGTCGGCGTCTACCTCGATCCGATGTACCCGCCGCCGCGGCGTGCGTCGGCGCTTCCGCGCCGGGAGCTCCAGGTCCTGCGCCGCCTGCTCGGCGAGGCGGGCGATTCGGCGGACCTGCTCGCAGCGGCTCGCGCGCGGGCGGCCCGGGTCGTCGTCAAGCGGCCGCATCACGCGCCGCCCCTGGCGGGCGGGGCGAGCTTCGTCGTCGAGAGTAAGCTGGTGCGATTCGACGTCTATCTCGATCCGCGGCGCATGGGGACGACGACCGCGTGAGCAACCTCTGGGTCTTTATCGAGTCGCTCGCTGGAACAGGGATCGTGAGGCTCTCGCCCGACGAGAGCCGACACGTGGCGGCCCGGCGTCTGCGCGCAGCTGATTCCGTGGTGGCCTTCGACGGCGCGGGTCACACGGCGACGGCACGGATCGAGTCCATCGGCAAGCGGTCGGTCGAGCTCCTGATCGACGCGATCGAGCACGTTCCCGCGCCGGCCGATCACTGGGTCCTCGCGACGGCGATTCCGAAAGGTGAGCGGCTTGCGGGGCTGCTGCCGATGCTGGTGCAGCTCGGCGTGCCGGTCTGGCAGCCGCTCGTGCTCGAGGACTCTGCCGTGCGGGATCTCGATGTCGCGTCCGCGCGGATGCAGCGCGTCCTCGTCGAGAGTGCCAAGGTCGCGCGACGTCCCTGGCTGCTCGAGGTCCGGGAGCCGATCGGCCTCGACGCGCTGCTGGCCGAGGTGGAGTCGGATCGGGGTGTTTGTTATGGGGATCGGGAGGGCGAGGCGGTCGGCGTTGCCGGGGATGCGTCCGTGATCGCGATCGGACCCGAGGCGGGCTTCTCCGCTGATGAGCTCCGGCGCCTGCGTGCGGCCGGTGCGCGGGCGTGCTGCCTGGGACCGCATAATATGCGGATCGAGACGGCGGCGGTCGCCGCAGTCGCGGCACGCTTCGTCGCACGCGGAATACGCTCGGAATGAAAGGGTCGGGATCCGATGGATGACATGCTCGAGCGGATCCTGCGCGCACCCGTCTACGACGTCGCCCTCGAAACGCCCCTCGACGAGGCCCCGCTACTCTCCGCCCGCCTCGGAAATCGCGTCTGGATCAAGCGCGAAGACTTGCAGCCCGTCTTCTCCTTCAAGCTTCGCGGCGCCTACAACCGGATTCGCAATCTGACGGCCGGCGAGCGGCGGGTGGGAGTCGTGACTGCGTCGGCCGGCAACCACGCTCAGGGTGTCGCGCTCGCGGCGACGCGGCTCGGGATCGATTCGTTGATCGTGATGCCCCGGACGACTCCGCGCATCAAGGTGGCGGCGGTCGAACGTCTCGGGGGGCGCACGGTGCTCGAGGGCGACAGCTACGACGAAGCTGCGCTGCTCGCCCGCGAGATCGAGCGGCGGGAGGGGCGTGTCTTCGTGCACCCCTACGACGATCTCGACGTGATCGCCGGGCAGGGCACCGTAGGCATGGAAATCCTGCGCCAGCACCGCGGGAGCCTCGACGCGATCTTCGTCCCGGTCGGTGGCGGCGGACTCGTCGCGGGCATCGTGGCCTACGTGAAGCGGATCTCGCCGTCCACCCGGGTGATCGGCGTCGAGCCCGACGATGCGGCATGTCTCGCGGCGGCGCTGGCAGCGAACGAGTCGGTCGACATCGGGCCAGTCGGGCTTTTTGCGGACGGCGCTGCCGTGCGGAAGGCCGGCGCGCTTCCCTTCGAGATCGTGCGCGGCCGCATCGAGGAGGTGGTCACGGTCGGGATAGACGAGATCTGCGCGGCGATCCGCGACATCTTCGACGACACCCGCTCGATCGCCGAGCCGGCGGGGGCGCTCGCGGTGGCGGGCATGAAACGCTGGGTCGAACGCGAGGGCATTCGCGGTGCGTCGCTCGTGGCGATCGACAGCGGTGCCAACATGAATTTCGACCGCCTCCGCCACGTGGCGGAGCGGGCCGAGATCGGGGAGCAGCGAGAAGCGTTGCTCGCAGTGACGATCCCCGAACGCCCCGGTGCGTTTCGCGAGCTCTGCCGCACGCTCGGAGACCGGCTCATCACGGAATTCAACTACCGCTATGGGGGCTCGCAGGAAGCCCATGTCTTCGTCGGCGTCGGACTCACCGGCGGCCGCCCGCAGCTCGAGCTCGTGCAGGACGATCTGCGCAAGGCCGGCTTCGAGGTCGTCGACATGAGCGGCAACGAGATGGCGAGGCTGCACGTGCGCTTCATGGTCGGCGGCCGCGCCGATCGTCCACACGAGCGGCTCTTTCGTTTCGAGTTTCCCGAGCGACCGGGGGCACTGACGCGCTTCCTCGACAGCGTGGGCGGCCGTTGGAACATCAGTCTCTTCCACTATCGCAACCACGGCGCCGCCTTCGGCCGCGTCCTGGCGGGACTCGAAGTCCCGCCCCGGGACGAGGACGACCTCGTGCGCTTCCTCGCGCAGCTCGGGCATCCGTGGATCGAAGAGACGACGAATCCCGCGACGGCGCTATTCCTGGGCTAGGCGCTCGTCGCCGAGCGCTTCCTCGCGCAAGCGGACCGGCCCGAAGGCGTCGGGATATTTGCCTTTCTTGTCTGCGTAGAATGCCCGCACGGCGTCCATGTCCCGCGCGACGTCGCCGCTCGGCATGAACGCGGGGCCGAAGCCGCCTCGCTTCCTCGCGTAGTCGAGGTAGCTCATGACGACCGGGACCCCGGCCGTCAGCGCGATGTAGTAGAAGCCCGACTTCCAGTATTCGGCGCGGCTGCGGGTGGCCTCGGCCGGGACGACGAGCCCGAGCGCCTCGCGATCGACGAAGACCTGGGCCATCTCCGCCACGCGGTTCTCGCTGCGGCTGCGCTCGATCGGAATACCGCCGAGCGCGCGCATGAGCGGTCCGAGGGGTGCGCGGAACAGGCTTGCCTTGCCGAGCCACGAGATCGTGAGCCCGAAGTGTTCGGCGAAAGCGAGTAGATACAGAAAATCCCAGTTCGTCGTATGGGGCGCCGCGATCAGGACATAGCGTTCCGCGGCAGGCCGCTCGCCCTCGGGCTTCCAACCGGTCGCCGAAAGGAAGAGCCGCGCGAGCCATCGCCTCACTCGTCGCTTCGGATTTCCCATCAGGCTTCCCCTCAGCATGCCCGGAAAGTAGCCGGATGGATGCGCGGCGCCCGACAGATCCGCCGCCTACACTGCGCGCGCCCATGACTTCAAGGCAGCGATGGATCCTCCTGACCGCGCTCGTCACCCAGGCCGTCGCGGTCGGGTTGACTCACGGCATCTTTCCGATCTTTCTCGAGCCCATCGAAGCCGCATTCGAAGCAAAACGCACGCTCGTCGCGGCGGGGCCGGTGGTGATGATGCTCGCACTCACGGGGAGCAGTCTCGTGACCGGTCATCTCTTCGACCGGGGCCACGCTCGCCGCATCATGTTGTCCGGAGCCACGCTGCTCGCGCTGGCGCTCGCTCTCGCGGCGACTTCGACCAATCTCTGGCTTCTCGCCGGCGCCGCCGTGTTGATGGGGATCTCCGTTCCTTCGATCGGACCGCTCTCCGGAGCCACGCTCGTCACGCGCTACTTCGCCGCAGAGCGCGGGCGCGCACTCGGCTGGATCGGAATGGGGCCACCGCTCGGCGCCGGGGTCTTCGCCGGCCTGGCCGCCTACATGCTCGCGCGGTCGGACTGGCGCACCACTCTCCTCACGTTCGCGGGCGTCGTGATCCTCCTGTTGTGGCCCCTCATCTGGTTCGTCGTGCCCGCGCGTTTCGAGAGTCGCGGCGCCGTCAACGCCACGGAGACCATGGAGACCACGCAGGCTGCGAAGAGCTCGACCGGCAGTCCGTTCCGCACGCCCGTTTTCTGGTGGACGGCGGGGATGTTCGCGCTGGCGGCCGGGATCTCGACGGGTTGGACGGTGCACTTCGTCGCTTTTCTCGGGGGGCAGGGCTTCGACGACGGGGAACGTGCGGCTCTGCTGTCGGCGCAGTTCTGGGTTGCGGCGCCGGCCTCGGTCGTTTTCGGAGCGCTCGGGGATCGCTTCCGGCCCACACGATTGCTCTACGGGATCCTGGCGGGGCAGGCGCTGATCCTGTTCTTGTTCTCGGGATCCCTCGTTCCCGCACCGCTGCCGCACGCGCTCGTGCTGGCGCTCGGGATCCTTTCGGGCCTGATCTCGGGCGGGCTGGTGCCGCTCTTTCTCTTGCTGCTCGGGCGGCGGATCGACGGGGCCGCGTTCAGTCGCGCGCTCGGCCTCTCGAACGTGCTGATGCTGCCAGCGGTGGCGGGCGCGGTGCTTTTCTCGGCCTACTGCTTCGAGCGCCAGGGGAGCTATCAATGGGCACTCGTCGGGCTCGCCGCGGGCTATCTGGTCGCGCTCGCATGCCTCGTCGCCTCGAATCGGAGTGGAGCTTCTCGATGACAAAGGATGTGACGTTCCGGGACGCCGGGATTCGCTCGCCGCTCCTGCGCGGGCTCAATCGCGTGGGCCGCGCGGCGAGCAACCTGGGGCTGCGCCCGAAGCTCGATCCGGACGACATCGTGGCGCGCGCGGTTGCGCAGGCCGGCTCGGATGAGCTCGGAGGCGACAGCTATCGCGAGCCCCTCGAACGCTACATCGCGTCGCTCGAGAGCGAGGCAGATCTGTCGACCTTCGGTCGCATCGCACTGCGCGGGATGTTGACGAGTCAGCTCGTGACGCGGATCAAGCTGCGCGTGTGGTCGAATGCCCATCCCGAAGCGGCGGAAGAGGAGATCAAGCGGCCGTGGGTGATCCTCGGGCTTCCGCGCACGGGGACGAGCCTTCTGTCGATCCTGCTGGGCCTCGATCCGATGGTGCGTCCGATCCGGCAATGGGAGGGGCGGTCACCGGTGCCCCCGGCGACCC
>JANNQH010000843.1:0-13515 GCA_031400655.1 Deltaproteobacteria bacterium
CAGATCGCCAAGCGCCAGGCCGTCACCAATCCCCAGAGCACGATCTTCGCCGTGAAGCGCCTGATCGGTCGCAAGCTCGAGGCCGAAGAGGTCCAGGCCTTTGCGAAGATCGCCCCCTTCAAGATCGTGGCGGCCGACAACGGCGACGCCTGGGTCGAGATCAATGGCCGTGCCTGCTCGCCGCAGGAGATCTCCGCCATGGTGCTCGCGCGCATGCGCGACACGGCGATGGAATTCCTCGGCGAGCCCGTCGATCAGGCCGTGATCACGGTGCCCGCCTACTTCAACGACGCACAGCGCCAGGCGACCAAGGAAGCCGGCAGGATCGCGGGCCTCGAGGTCCTGCGTATCATCAACGAGCCCACCGCCGCGGCGCTCGCCTATGGCATCAATCAGGACACCGACCAGAAGATCGCGGTCTTCGACCTCGGCGGCGGCACCTTCGACGTGTCGATCCTCGAGATCGGCGACGGCGTCTTCCAGGTCCTCTCGACCAACGGCGACACCTTCCTCGGCGGCGAGGATTTCGACAACGTCCTCGTCTCCGCCCTCGCGGACCGCTTCGAAAAGGAGAACGGCATCGACCTGCGCAGCGATCCGATGGCGCTCCAGCGCCTGAAGGAAGCCGCGGAGCGCGCGAAGCAGGAGCTCTCGTCGACGACGGAGACCGACATCAATCTACCCTTCATCTGCGCCGACGATGAAGGTCCGAAGCATCTCGTCCACTCGATGACCCGCGAGGAGCTCGAGCTGCTCGTGGGCGACATGGTCGCGCGGCTCGAGGGTCCGTGTCGCACGGCCCTCGAAGACGCCGGGCTGACGGCCGACCAGGTCGACCACGTCGTGCTCGTCGGCGGCATGACGCGCATGCCGCTCGTGCAGCGCAAGGTCCAGTCGATCTTCGGGAAGGAGCCGCGCAAAGGCGTGAACCCCGACGAGGTCGTGGCGGCGGGCGCGGCGATCCAGGGTGGTGTGTTGACGGGCGAGGTCGAGGAGGTGCTGCTGCTCGACGTGACGCCGCTCTCGCTCGGCGTCGAGACACAGGGTGGTGTCGCGACCAAGATCCTCGAGAAGAATACGACGATTCCATGCATCAAGAGCCGGATTTTCTCGACCACGGAAGACCATCAGGACGTCGTGCGTATCCACGTGCTTCAGGGCGAGCGCGAAATGGCCGAGGACAACATGACCCTCGGCCGCTTCGAGCTGGTCGGCATTCCTCCGGCCCCGCGCGGGGTGCCGCAGATCGAAGTCAGCTTTGCAATCGATACGGACGGCGTCGTCAGCGTGTCGGCCAAGGATCTCGGCACGGGCCGCAGCCAGACCATCCAGGTCTCCGCTTCCTCCGGTCTCAGCAACGACGAGGTCGAGCGTCTGGTGAAGGAGGCCGAGGGCAACGCGCTCGCCGACCAGGCGCTGCGGTCCCTGATCGAGCTCCGCAACAAGGCCGATGGGCTCGTGTACTCCGCGGCGAAGACACTCGAGGAGTTCGCCGACGACGTCGACGCGACCGACAAGGCGAACCTCACGGCCCAGATCGCGAAGGCCCGGGAGCTCGTCAAAGCCCAGGACCCCGAAGCCCTCTCGAAGGCGATCGACGAGCTGTCGCGCCAGAGCTACTCGATCACTGAGAAGCTCTACGCGAAGCTCGGAGGCCATTCCGAAGAGAACGCCTGAGCCCGCCCGAGCGGTCCGCGACTCCTCGAGCGCAGATTTGCCGGGCTCGTCGCCTTGACAGCGGGTTACACGGTGCCGAGAGTCCCGCGCACTCGGTCCCCTTGGGACCGGACTGCCATCCCCTTCGAAATCGAGAGCCAGAGGGTCAGAGTGTGAGCAAGCGGGATTACTACGACGTGCTTGGGGTCGAGCGCGGCACGTCGGAGAGCGACCTCAAGAAGGCCTACCGCAAGCTCGCGATGGAGTGTCATCCGGATCGCCATCCGGATGATCCGGCTGCGGAGGAGCGTTTCAAGCAGGTCTCCGAGGCCTATGCGGTGCTGTCGGATACCGAGAAACGCGCCCGCTACGACCGCTTCGGTCACGCCGGTCTGGGCGGTCCGGGTGGCGGCGGTCCGGGTGCGGATTTCGGGGACCTCGGCAATTTCGGCGATCTCTTCAATGATCTCTTCGGCGACATCTTCGGTGGCGGCGGCGGGCGGGGTGGCAGTCGGCGGGGCCGCGGCCAGCGCGGTGCCGACCTCCGCTACAACCTCGAGGTCAGTCTCGACGACGTGCTGAACGGCTGCGAGCCGCGGCTCAAGATCCCGCGCATGAATCGCTGCGGGACGTGCTCCGGGTCGGGAGCCGCCGAGGGCGCGAAGCCGTCGCGCTGCGGCCGCTGCGAGGGCACCGGCCAGCTCGTCTTCCAGCAGGGATTCTTTCGCGTCAACCGGCCGTGCGACGCCTGCGGCGGCGCCGGCGAGGTCATCAGCAATCCGTGCGCGACCTGTCGCGGGGCGGGGCGCGTCGAGGGACAGCAGACGATCCAGGTGAAGGTGCCTCCGGGAATCGAGGAAGGTGCACGGCTGCGCGTCACGGGCGAGGGCGAAGCCGGAGTGGCCGGCGGGCCGCCCGGTGACCTTTACGTCGTGATGGTGATGCGGGAGCACTCGCTCTTCCGGCGCGAAGGAACCGACCTGCACCTCGAGGTGCCCGTCGCGTTCGTGCAGGCGGTGCTCGGCGGCGAGATCGATGTGCCCACCCTCGACGGGAAGGTGAAGCTCTCGATTCCGGAGGGAACCCAGTCGGGCCGGGTGCTGCGTCTGCGTGGCAAGGGACTTCCGCCGCTGCAGCCGCGGCTCGATCCGGCGCAGCTCAAGAAGATGCGCGGCGATCTGTACGTGAAGGTGTTCGTCGAGGTACCGACGAAGCTGAACGCACGCCAGCGCGAGCTCCTCGAGGAGTTCGCAGCGCAGTCGGGGCACGAGGTCTCGCCGGCGACGCGGGGCTTCGTCGAAAAGCTGCGCGATCTCTTCGATTGACGGTAGGATCGCTGCGTCGCTGGACGCCGGGTTCGCAGGGGGGCCAAACGATGTCGGCACAGACTCGCGCAGTCGCACGACTGGTGGCGGTCGTGATTGCGTGGAGCATGGCCTGCAGCGGGCCCGGACTATCTCCGGAACCCGTTCCGAACGAGCAGCGTGTCGCTTTCGAAACGGCGCTGCATCCGCCGTCGACCAACAAAGCGTCGGCAGGAGCGGGGCTCGAGGCATTCCTCTCGACGTACCCGGCGAGTCCGATGGCCGACGACGCCGCCCTGCGACTGGCCGAGCTCGCTTTCGAGAGCGGTCGTCCGGAGGATGGCGTTCGCTGGCTCGGGACCATCTTGACCCAGTACCCCGGCTCGGATCGCGAGCCGACCGCGCGGCTTCGTCTCGCGGAGCTCGAATACGGTCGTGATCGACGGGTAGCCGCGCGAGGCCTGCTCGCACCGGTCGATTTTCGTCGCCTCTCCGACCAGGACGCGCGAGCGGCGATGCGGCTGCGGGTTTCGCTGTCCCAGACCCCCGTCGAGCGGATGGAGAACCTGACGAAGCTGCAGGCGTCGCTGCGCGAAACGGGGAAGCGGGATCTCACCACCGCTGGCGGGCAAGGCTCGCTCGAAACCCAGCTGCGCGGGATCGATCAGGAGATCGAAGATCTGATCGAGAGCGCGGCCCCTGCCGAGCTCGAGTCGATGCTGGAAAAGCTCGGCCGGCGACCTCCGGCCGGGGCGATCGCAATCGAGCTCGCGGGTCGTGCGATCGAGGACGGCGACTTTGCACAGGCTGAAGAGCCGCTGGCGCGCGCCAAACGGCTCGCACGGGGCACCGAGCAGCGCGCGACCGTGAAGGCCCTCGAATCGCGTCTCGCGGAGGGTCCGGTGAACGTCGCAGGAGCGGCCGCCCCGCTCGCTCCGTTGCGTGAGCTCTCGGAGTCCACGCGTCTCGATACGCGTGGCGCGCAGGGAACCCTCGGTGTCGTGCTGCCGCTCTCGGGCGATTTTGCGGAGTTCGGCGAAGCGAGTCTCCGGGGCATCCTGCTGGCAGCCCAGGTCTTCGAAGCGGGCGAGGGCGACCCGGCTGGCGTGGCGTCCGGTGAGATCCGGCTCGAAGAGGATCGGCGGGATCGCGCGAATATCCGTCTGGTCGTGCGCGATTCCGCGAGCGACCCGAGCAAGACTGCAGAGGCCGTGCGGGAGCTCGCTCGTCTGGACGACGTCGTGGCGATCATCGGCCCGATCTTCAGCGACGAAGCACTGGCTGCGGCCGAGGTGGCCGAATCTGAAGGCGTTCCGCTCGTCACCCTCTCGAATCGCGAGGACGTGACCCAGGGACGAACTTTCGTGATGCGTACGCGCACGACGCCCGCGGACGAGGTGAACGTGCTCGTGAATCACGCGATCGACGAGCTCTCCGCGACGCGTTTCGGTGTTCTGTATCCGAAGACCCGCTATGGCCGCGGGATGCGAAAGCTCTACTGGGACGCGGTCGTCGCCCGCGGTGGCAAGCTCGTCGCGATGGCGAGCTATTCGCCCGAAGAGACCGACTTTTCGAACGTGATCAAGGAGATGGTCGGATTCCGATTCCTCACGTCGGGAGAGCGTCATGCGATTGCCGCCCGCGACCGGGCCGTCGAGACCGCACGATCGCTGCCGCCGGCACAGGCTGCCACGGCCCGTCGCGTGGCGTTCGAGACGACGGGGCCGGGCGGTGAGCCGCTGCCTCCGATCGTCGATTTCGACGTGCTCTTCGTGCCGGATTCCGCGGAGGCGGTCGCGATGATCGCGCCGGGGCTGGCGCTGCAGGGTGTGCGCGGGGTACGGCTGCTCGGGTCGAGTGATTGGCTCGACGCAGACTTGCTGAAAAGCTCCGATCGCCACGTGGCCGGCGCCGTCATCAGCACACCTTTCTTCGCTGCCAGCGACGTCGGCGTGGTGCGCGAGTTCGTCGACGCCTATCAGCGGACATTCGGCGCCGAGCCCGACGCGTATGCCGCGCAGGGCTACGATGCGGCGAGTCTGTTGATGCAGCAGCTCGCGGCCAAGCACCGCGATCGCGCGTCCGTGCGCGAAGGCCTGCTCGCGGTGCGCGCGTACCCAGGTGCGTCGGGCTCGCTCACGATGCTTCCCGACGGCAACGCGCGACGGCGCCCGTTCCTGCTCGAGGTTTCCGGTCAGCGTTTCGTCCCGCTGGATTGAGCGCCCTGGCTGCGCATCGTCGCGCGAACTTGCCGCAGCGTTGCCGATCGATCTCCGTTTCAACTCGCGATGCGTGATCGAATCTCGCGCCTCAAGTCGACTCGCGCCCGGCCGTTAATGCTCCCATGGAATGCACGCCCCCGGCTGCCCATCTCCCGGAAGACCTTCCGGTCCTGGCACTTCGCGAGTTCGTCGTTTTCCCGTACATGGTGCTGCCGCTCTTCGTGGCAAGGGATCATTCGATCGCGGCCGTCGAAGAGGCACTGGCCGGTGATCGCCTGATCCTGCTCGTCGCGCAGCGCAATCCCGAGACGATCGATCCTGATCCCGACGACCTCTACCGCATCGGCACGGTCGCGATGGTGATGCGAGCGATGAAGATGCCCGACGGGCGCCAGAAGGTGCTCGTCCAGGGCCTCGGCAAGGCCCGCATCGAGTCGGTGATCGAGCACCGCGAGTGCACGCGCGTTCGCGTCGTGCCCTTCGCTGCCACCGAAGAGGGCAGCGAGGATTGGACCGTCGAAGGCGAAGCCCTCACCCGGGCCGTCCGCGCGCGTGTCGAGGAGTTGCTGCCGCTCAAGAATCTTCCGCCCGAGGTCCTCTCGATCACGACGAACGTGCAGAATCCCGGACGGCTCGCCGATCTCGTCGCGTCGAATCTCCGCCTGCGCCTCGAAGAAGCCCAGGAAGTCCTAGAGATCCAGGACTCCCTCGCACGACTGCGAAAGGTCGACGCACTGCTCAAGCGCGAGCTCGAGGCGGTCGCGACCCGCGCCGACTTTCATCGGCCGGTGGTGGCCCCCGAGACCCCGTCCCAGGATCACCGCGAGACCTTCCTGCGCGAGCAGCTGCGCGCGATCCAGAGCGAGCTCGGCGAGGCCGATCCGCGTGCCGACGAGCTCGACGACTACCGCCTCAAGATCGAGGAAGCGAATCTTCCCGACACGACTCGCGAAGAGGCGATTCGCCAGCTGCGGCGGCTCGAGCGGATGCATCCGGACGGGCCCGAGGCGCAGGTCGTGCGCAACTATCTCGACTGGGTCGTCGAGCTGCCCTGGGATCGCTGCTCGGTCGATCGGCTTGGGCTCGAAGAGGCGCGTGAGATCCTCGATCGCGACCACGCGCACCTCTCGATCGTGAAGGACCGCATCCTCGAGTTTCTCGGCGTTCGCAAGCTGCGACAGGATTCGCGCGGTCCGATCCTCTGCTTCGCCGGTCCGCCGGGGGTCGGCAAGACCTCGCTCGGACGCTCGATCGCGAGGGCGATGGGGCGGGAGTTCGTTCGCGTCTCGCTCGGCGGCGTGCGCGACGAGGCGGAGATCCGGGGTCATCGCCGGACCTACGTCGGCGCGCTCCCAGGCCGCATCATTCAGGGGATCAAGCAGGCCGGCACGAGCAATCCCGTCATGATGCTCGACGAGATCGACAAGCTCGGCGCCGATTTCCGCGGGGATCCGTCGGCGGCGTTGCTCGAGGTGCTCGACCCGGAGCAGAATCACGAGTTCAGCGACCATTTCCTGAATACACCCTTCGATCTCTCGAAGGTGCTGTTCATCGCCACGGCGAACATGCTCGAGCCGATTCCGGCGCCGCTGCGCGATCGCATGGAGGTGATCCGGCTGTCGGGCTATACGCCCGAGGAAAAATCCGAGATCGCGACCCAGTTCCTGATCCCGCGCCAGGTCGAAGAGCACGGAATGGAAATCGGGCACATCACCTGGACGAAGAGCGCCGTCCAATCGCTCTGCTGCGAATACACCTACGAGGCCGGCGTGCGGAACCTCGAACGCCAGGTCGCCGCGCTCTGCCGCAAAGTCGCGCGGCGGCGTGCGGAGGGCGATCTCGTCGATGTCGTGATCAATGCGAAGACTCTCGACAAGTATCTGGGCCCGCCGCCCTACCGAACCGACCATGCGAGCAAGCAGTCGGAGGTCGGTCTCGTGAACGGTCTCGCCTGGACCGAGGGTGGCGGCGAGGTGCTTTCGCTGGAAGCGAATCTCTCCCACGGACGCGGTCTCGTACTGACGGGACAGCTCGGCGATGTGATGAAGGAGAGCGGCCAGGCGGCGCTGTCCTACGTCCGGTCGATCCTGGCCGAGATCGGCCTTTCGGACCGGGAATTTTCACGCCAGCAGATCCACATCCACGTGCCGGCGGGCGCGACACCCAAGGACGGTCCCTCGGCCGGTGTCGCGATCGCGACGGCGATTGCGTCGCTTGCGACGGGCATCGCGGTGCGCGCGGACGTCGCGATGACGGGCGAGGTCACGCTTCGCGGGCGGGTGCTGCCTGTCGGGGGCGTTCGGGAGAAGGCGCTCGCGGCCCTTCGCAGCGGGATCACGACGATCATCATTCCCGAGAGCAACGTCGGCGACCTGCGCGAGATCCCGAAAGAGCTGAAGAAGCGGATCGAGTTCGTGCCCGTTCGCCACATGCGCGAGGTCTTCGATCGCGTGCTCGTCGAGCCGCTCCCGTGGCGCACCACGCGAAAGCGCAAGCAGCCCGGTGCTGCGGCCGTGCGTTCCGGCGCTCGGGCGCCGCTGGGCGTTGCCGAGCGCGACTGATCTCCGAGGGCGTCGGGTCGTTGCCGCCCGGAAGCCACGCGGCCTACGCTGCGCTCCATGTCGCGACAATCGAAACGACTTTCCGACCTCGGCGAGCTTGCATTGATCGAGCGCATCGCCCGGCGCGCGGGCCGCTCGCCCGGTGGGCGATGGACGCTCGGCATCGGTGACGACGCGGCTCTCCTGCGAGGTCGCGCGAACGAAGAGCTCGTGTTCTCGACCGACACCCTCGTCGAGGATGTGCATTTTCGCTTCGAGCGCGAGGGGCCGCGGCTCGTCGGGCGGCGAGCGATCGCGGTCAACCTGTCGGATCTGGCTGCGATGGGGGCGGCACCGCTCGGCGTGCTGCTCGGACTGTGTGCGCCGCCCGACATGCAGGTCACGACCTTCGACGCGCTGATTGCGGGCGTCGCGTTCGAGGCGCGCCGTTTTGGTTGTCCGCTCGTCGGTGGGAATCTATCGCGGGCGGAAAAATGCAGTCTCGCGGTTACGGTGATCGGAAGTGTCGCACCGGGGCGTGCGCTTCGCCGTACCGGGCTCGCCGCAGGCGATGTGCTCTTCGTGACGGGGGTGCTCGGACAGGCGGCGTTGCGACGGCTGACCGCAGATCGCTGGAAGAGCCGCCTCCTCCATGTCCCCGAACCGCGTCTCGAGGCGGGCCGCCGCCTCGCCCGGCTGCGAGAGGCGAGGGCCTGCATCGACCTGTCGGACGGACTGGCGAGCGATCTCGACCAGCTGCTGCGCGCCGCAGGTGTCGCGGCCGAGATCGACGTCGACGCGCTCCCTTCGGCTCCGGGATTTACCCGAGCTTGCCAGCGCCTCGGACTCGATCCGCTCGCACTGCAATCCACCGGCGGCGAGGACTACGAGCTCTTGTTCGCCCTCGCGCCGGGCCGGTTGGCCGCCGATCCAGAGCTCCTCTCACGACGCCTCGGCGTGCGCGCCACGCGGATCGGGCGGGTCGTCGCGGGCCGCGGCATCCGAGGCCTTGCGACAGCGGCCGTGCGCCACCACTTCTAGTAGTCGTCCGGCCGTCGGCCGGGCGGCCGGACTCTCGCCGGCCGAGAACTTCGCTCTCGGGACTTCACCTCGGTCGTCAAGCCGGGCCCCGGCAGGACCGATACGCGAGCGTGCACGTATCCCTGACGGCCAAATTCGTGATCGGTTCCTTCGTCGTGGCGGGTGCGACCTCGCTCATGCCCGATCTTGCCCAGAGCCTCGGCATCGCCTTCTCGACCTGGGGCACGCTCTTCGTCGCCCTCGGCGTGGGCGGCATCATCGGCTTCTTCCTCTCGCGCATGTTCGGCGTCAAATTCGAAGAGCTGCGCCAGGCGACTGAGCGGATCCGCGAGGGTGAGCTCCGGCTGGACCTGAATGCGCGGGCGCCGTCGCGCTTCCCCGACGAGATGGACGATCTCCACCACGGTCTCGCCGACATGCTCGTCCGGCTTCGTCAGCTCGTGGCGAGCGTGCAGCAGACCTCGCGTT
This sequence comes from Deltaproteobacteria bacterium, assembly GCA_031400655.1. GTDB lineage: Bacteria > Myxococcota_A > UBA9160 > UBA9160 > UBA4427 > UBA4427. Next base: position 9,232 of record JANNQH010000843.1, read on the forward strand.
CGGTCGCAGCCTCCTCGACCGGACTCGAAGCGGTGCTCGGCGACCTGCGGCGGACGAGCGAAAGCGTCTCGACGACTGTCGCCGAAGTTGCTTCGGGTGTCGCGCAGGAGCAGGAGCTGCTCGGTCAGGCCTCGCATCGCATGGCCGAGATCTCGAGCGAGATCGATCTGAACGCGGGCCGCGCTCGCGAAGCATTCGGCTTTGCCGCCGAGGCGAATCAGAAGGCCGGCACCGGCGTCGAGGTCGCCCGCCTCGCCATCGAGAAGATGAAGGCCGTCTTCGAACGCGCCGAGAGCACCGGCGTCAAGGTCTTCCAGCTCGAGGCCAAGACGCGCCACGTCCACCAGATCACCGAGCTCATCACCTCGGTCGCCCATCGCACGAATCTGCTTTCGCTCAACGCCTCGATCGAGGCCGCGCGGGCCGGCGAGGCAGGGCGCGGCTTCTCGGTCGTCGCCGACGAGATCCGCAAGCTCTCCGAGAGCGCCGGCAAGAGCGCCGATGAGATCAGCCAGCTGATGCACGAGATCCAGGCCGACACCGCGATGGTGGCCGACGAGATGCGCCAGTCGAGCCAGGTAATCGGCGAGGGCCGCGAGGACATCAACCTGATCGCGGGCGCGCTCGCCCAGATCAGCATGGCCGTCTCCGAAGCGGCGACCCGTTCGGAGGAGATCTTTCACGGCGCCGACAGTCACTCATGGAATGCCCAGAGCATGGTCGAGGCGATCGAGGAGATTGCCAAGGTGGCGCGCGGCAATGGCACGAGCGTCGCGGGTCTCGACGACACGATGCGCCGTCAGGTCGAGACCCTGGCCCAGATCCTCGCCTCGGCGGAGACCGTGAACCAGCTCGCCCGTGAGCTCGACGCCTCGCTCAACTTCTTCCGCACGGGCGGCATGGGGCCCATTGCCGACGGCCTGCCGAGCGTTCGGGAGATCGCGGGGACGCGGTCGTGAAGAGTCCTGCGAGCTACGGCGACGGCGGTGATCGCCTCCTGATGTTCGTGTTCGACGACGTTCGTTATGCGCTGCCGATCGCGTGGGTGGTAGAGGTTGCGGAGAAGGATCGGATCACGAGCGTCCCGTCGCTCTCGCTTCCGATCGGGGGCGTCATGAACTGGCACGGCGAGGCCTTGCCGCTCATCGCGACCGAGCTCCTGCTCGGACGCGATCGAGGCGAGGCGGGCGCCACGCCCTTCGGCGCGGCCACGACGGTCGGCTACGCCCAGGACCAGGTCCTGGTCGTCGCGGAAAAGCCCGGGAGCCTCGCGCGGTTGGGTATGCCCGTTGATCGCGTGATCGGGCTCGTGGCGGGACAGGGTTTCGACGTTCGTAACAAGGGCGAGGGGCTCGTCGTCGAACGGCGGCCGGTGGACGGTCGGATCGTCCACATCCTGGATCCGGTGGCGCTGGTGGCGCGCGGGGCAGAAGTGATCGAGAGCGCCACCAACTGAGTGGTGCGGGAATCGGAGGGAAAGACATGGCACGGGTACTGATTGCAGACGACGCGTCCTTCATGCGACAGATGATTCGCGAGATCATCGAGCCGGAAGGGCACGAGGTCGTGGGTGAGGCGACCAACGGCATCGAGGCGGTGGATCTCTTCAAGGAGCTGGCCCCCGACCTCGTCACGATGGACATCGTGATGCCGAAGCGGTCGGGGATCGACGCGGTGAAGCGGATCCTCGCCGACCACCCGTCGGCGTGCGTCGTGATGTGCAGCGCGCTCGGTCAGGAGTCGCTCGTGATGGAGGCGCTGCAGGCTGGTGCGCGCGACTTCATCGTGAAGCCCTTCAAGCCCGACAGCGTGATCGCGACGCTCAAGAAGGTGCTCGAGAAGGCGGACTGACCCATGTCGCTCGACATGGCCAAGTATCGACGGATCTTTCTCGAGGAGGCGACGGACCACCTCGGGGAGATCAGCCACGCCTTGCTCTCGCTCGAGAAGGAGCTCGCGGGCGCGGAGGCCATCGACACACTCTTCCGGATGGCGCACTCGATCAAGTCGATGGCTGCATCGCTCGGCTACGACTCGATCGCTGACCTCGCGCACAAAATGGAAGACCGCATGGAGGGCGTACGCCGGGCGGGGCGAGTCCGCGATCACGAGGAGCTGGCCGTCCTGTTCAAGGCGCTCGAAGCCCTCGAGGCGATGGTCGCGGCGGTCGCCGACGAACGTCCGCCGGCAGCCGCCGACAAAACACTCCTCGCGCAGCTGCGCCAGTCGCCCGCACCGGATTCCGCTCCCGCGGTGGCGGGACGCGAGCCACAGGCGACCCATCCAAAAAAAGCCTGGAGATAGAGCCCGCCGCTTCTGCGACGGGCGTCGAGCTGGCACCGGACACGGCCGCGCCGGAGGCGCCGACCCCCGTCCCCGCGCCGTCCTCCCCGCGCAGCCCGACGGTGCGCGTCCGCACTGAGACGCTCGATCGTTTCCTCACCGCCGTCGGTGAGGTGATCCTCTCATCCAGCCAGCTGCGAGCAGGGGTCGCGCGTTATGCGCAGGAGCCCGAGGTCGCCGATGGATTCGACCGGGTGGACCGGCGTGTGGCAGAGCTGCAGCGGCGGGTGCTCGAGCTCCGGACGGCTCCCCTCGAGCGCGTGACCGAGAACCTGCCGCGCACCGCGCGCACCGTGGCGGAGAAGCTCGGCAAGCGTGTCGAGGTCGAGATCCTCGGCGCCGAGCTGGAGCTCGATCGCGCGATTCTCGATCGGCTCTCCGAGCCGCTGCTCCACCTCGTGCGCAACGCCGTCGATCACGGCCTCGAAAAGCCTGCCGACCGCCTCGCCGCGGGCAAGTCCGAGGTCGGCCGCGTGCGCATCGAAGCCCGGCGTCAGCGGGACTCGATCCTGATCGACGTGGCCGACGACGGGCGGGGCATCGATCTCGAGTCGGTCGCCCGCCGCGCCGTCGCCGCCGGCTTGATCCACGAGGACCTCGTCGCGGATCTTCCGCCCGAGGAGGTGGTGCGCTTCATTTTTCATCCAGGGCTCTCGACGGCGCATAGCGTTTCCGAAGTCTCGGGGCGCGGTGTCGGGATGGATGCCGTGAAGGCGACGATCGAGGGTCTCGGGGGCGAAGTCCTGCTGCGCACCGAACGCGGCCGCGGCACGACGACGACGCTCCAGGTCCCCATCACGGCCGCCGTCCAGCGCGTCTTGCTGGTGGGAATCGCCGATGAGCGTGTCGCGATCCCGATCTCGAAGGTCGAACGCATTCTCGAAGTCCCGGCCGATTCGATCGAGCACGCTGCGGGGGATTCGTTCGCTTTGATCGAAGGCACGCCCATTCCGGTCCTCTATCTCGCGAAGCGACTGCGGATCGAAGAGTCAGGCGGGGAGCGGAGCGGGGGATCGGGCTCCGTGCCGCTCGTGCTCACGGAAGTGCGGGGCGAGCGCGTGGCCCTCGCGGTCGATCGCTTCCTGGGCCAGCAGGAGTTCTACGTGAAGCCCGTCCCCGAGCTGTTGGCATCGGTTCGCATCCTGTCGGGCCTCACGGTCCTGCAGGACGGCAGCCCGGTCTTCCTCCTCGATCTGAACCAATTGGTCTAGCCGATGAACGCACGCCAGAAAATCGAGCTCGAGCGCCTCGCTGGACTGACCCACGCCGGGGCCGTCCGCGCGGCGGCGGCGTTCTCGCAGCTCGTCGACGCGACGGTCTCGGCCGAGCGGCCGATCGTGCACGACCGGGACGCGACGACGAGGGCGAGGTCGGGGCGTTCCGGGTCCGACGCAGATTCGACGGGCGTCTTCTTCGAGTTCGAAGGCTGCCTCGACGCCCTGGTCGGAATCCTGTTTCCCGCCGCGGGGAGCGAGCGACTCGTTCGGAGCATCGTCGGCATCGAATCGGGCGTTCTCGATCCGACGATCGTCGAATCCGCGCTGATGGAGGTGGGGAACATTCTCGCCTCGCATGTCGCGTCGGGCATCGCCGATGCACTGCATTCGCGCTTATTGCCCTCGATTCCGGCCCTCGCGCAGGGGCAGGCCGAGTCGGAGTTTTCGGCCTGGGTCGAGCGGGTGGTCGGCGCCGAGGCCCCGGGCGTCGAGGCCGTGCTCTCCGCCGAGAATGGCGACGCGGTGGGGCGGCTCGTGATCGTGCCGACCGCTGCGCCGGGCAACGAAGGCGGCCGTTCGGGGCGTCCCGCCGATCTGGTCTGATAGGATCCGGCCTCGTTCGCCCGCCTGAAGCGGGCGGCCCGTGCAAAGGCAGAGGCTTGGATTCCGAAACACTGCGACAGCTCTTCGATGCAGTTCGCGCGGGCCGGGTCGACATCGACGA
>JANNQH010000844.1:0-4018 GCA_031400655.1 Deltaproteobacteria bacterium
CGCCTACTGGGATGCGGCGACGCCGATCGGCTACGTCTTCAGCTTCGGCGTGGTCGTGGGGCTCGTGGTGGGCGGCATCATCGTCTATCAGATCCTGTTCGCCGACGTGAACGATCACCTGCCCGAGTACGCCACGCTGAAAGCGATGGGTTATTCGAATTCTTTCCTTGCCGGCGTGGTGCTGCAGCAGGCGGTGATCCTGGCGGCGCTCGGATTCCTGCCGGCGGTGGGGCTCGCGATCTTGCTCTACCGGGTCTCCGGGGAGGCGACGCGGTTGCCGCTCGCCATGACGGGCGAGCGGGCGCTGCTGGTCTTCGTGTTGACGGTCGCGATGTGCAGCGCGTCGGCGCTGCTGGCACTGCGCAAGGTGCGCTCGGCCGATCCGGCCGAGATCTTCTGATGGGTGATGCGCCGATCTCGCTTGCGAACGTGAACCACCACTTCGGCGCGGGGGCCCTGCGACGGCGCATCCTGCACGACATCTCGGTCGAGATCCGGAGCGGCGAGATCGTGATCGTGACCGGGCCCTCGGGCTCGGGCAAGACGACGATGCTGACGCTGATCGGTGCGCTTCGCTCGGCCCAGGAGGGCTCCGTCCGCGTGCTCGGCCAGGAGCTCCGCGGGGCCAATCCGCGCACGCTCGAAGCCGTGCGGCGCGACGTCGGATACATCTTCCAGGCCCACAACCTGCTCGACGCCCTGACCGCCACCCAGAACGTCATGCTCTCGCTTCTGCTCGACAAGGTCGGCAAACGCGACGCCCGCAAACGCGCCGAAGAATGGCTCCATGCCGTCGGCCTCGGCGACCGCCTGGAGCACCGTCCCTCGCAGCTCTCCGGCGGACAACGCCAGCGCGTCGCGATCGCGCGCGCGCTCGCCGGCTCGCCGCGCATCATTCTGGCCGACGAGCCGACCGCCTCGCTCGACAAAAATTCGGGCCGTGAGGTCGTCGATCGGATGCAGGAGCTCGCCCGCAAGCAGGGGGTCACGGTCCTGCTCGTCACCCACGACAACCGCATCCTCGACATCGCCGATCGCATCGTCCACCTCGAGGACGGCCGCCTGACGACCTTCAGCGAGCACGTCGCCGCGAACACCCAGCTCATGATGGACATGCTGGCCCGCAACAACCGCAAGGGCGAGCTGCAACGCCGCGTCGCCGAGGCGAGCGCCGAGGAGCTGCCCGCGCTGCTCGAGCAGGCGACGAAGAGTGCTTCAGAATTCCTCCGCATCACCGAGCTCGCCCAGGACGATGCCTTCCAGAGCATGTTCGAAGAAGTGCTGGCCGCCTTCACGCAGCGCTTCGGCGAGCTGCTCGACGTCGAGCGCGCATCGCTCTTCCTGGTCGACCGGGCACGGGGCGAGCTCTGGCTCAAGGTCGCGCAGGAGGAGGGCGGGCGGCCGCTCGATCTGCGGATGCCGATCGAGCGCGGCGTGGCGGGGCGCGTGGCGACGACGGGGGCGAGCGTACGGATCGATGACGCCTACGCGAGCCCGCTCTTCAATCCCGAGGTCGACCGGGCGACGGGCTTTGGGACGCGGACGATCCTGTGTGTACCGATCGCGAATCGACGGGGTGAGGTCTTCGCCGTCGCGCAGCTCCTCAACAAGCGCAGTGGCGCGCCTTTCGACGATGGCGACGAAGCGAAGCTCGCCGGGTTCGTGCGCGGGATCGGACCGGTGCTCGAAGGCTGGACGAGGATGGCGGCGGTAGAATCGGCGCGTGTTGCGGGGCGATCGGGATCGGAGCTCGAACGCGCCGGATCCTGAATCGTCAGCGACGCGTCCTGCGTCGCGCTCCAACAGCCGTCAGCGCAAGGCCAGCCGCGAGGCCGGCCGCGAAGCCCGGCTCGGGCACTCCACACACGTTTCCGACGAAATCCCCGTTCGAGTCTTGCTGGGACAGATTGCAGACTCCGCCCGTCCCACATTCCTGGTTCGAGCGACAGACCGCGCCGATCGCGCCGATCAAACAGGTCCCGCGCAGTGGCCCGTTCGGCGTGCTCGGGCAGTTGTCGCAGAGGTTGCGGATCCCGTCCTGGTCGCCGTCGGGGGGCATGTTGGCGGGATTGCTGGCGTCGAGGTTGTGGAAGAAGAGCGCCTGGCCGGTGCCGACGACGCCGGTCTGGGAGTCGATCCGCCAGGTGCAGCAGTCGACACCGGAATAGCCGGGAGTGCCCTGGTAGCGATAGGTGTAGGGCAATTGGAATTCGTTCGATGTATCGACGACTTCACAGACACCCCCGATGTTCGTCACGAGGACGTTGTCGTGGTCGAGGTCGTAGATCCAGCGGAAGTTCTGGCCTTCGTTGATGAACGTGACGGCGTTCGTCTGGATACTTCCTGATTCAAAGATCTCGGTCGGCGTGTACCAGACCTGCAGCAAGGGATTCTGCGCGCCTGAGACGTTCTCGCTGCTCGCGAATTGGATGCCCAGGTTGACGCCAATTGATCGTGGACCGCGCACGAGGAAGCCATTCGCGCCCCCCCCGTTCGAGACCATGTCCTGAACCGCATTCACCAGCGCGAACGACTGGAGCTGAAGCAGGCCGGTCTGGAAGACCTCCACTTGCTCGAGCGGAGGCCCGATCAGGTCCCCGCCAGGCTCGAGCCATGGCACGGTCGATGACCGCAAATTCCAGGTGGCTGCTGAAGAGGTGCTCACTTCACCTTCGAATTCAGAGTTGGCGCCATTGGCGTCGCCCTCTGTCCAGCTAGCCCCCGGACCGCCGGCGATCTGATAGAGCGCCAGGTTCCCGCCCGAACCGAAGAAACCCGACACTTCGAGCGTCAGCTCGGCGTCGTCGACGAGGGAGGTCGGTCGAATCGCTCCATTGACGTCGAAGGCAAGAAGGGCGTGGCGATTGCCGGCGGGGTACGCGGTGCCCTTGTGGCCGGCCCAAAGAAAATCTCCGGCGCCGTTGCTGCGGCTTGGCGTGTTCTCGTAGAGGACCGTGTCCTGCGTGGCGTCGAGTTGGATCAGCTGTTGAACGAACGGAGGATCTACCTGCTGCGTCATGGTGCCTGTCGCCGGTCGCGTCTCGGCGCGAATGACGACCGAGACGGCAGCCGGCGGCGCTGAGGTTCCGAAGCTGAGTGCGCGCAGCTTGATGTCGGCCGTCGCGGTCGCCCAGTAGGCTGGGTAGGGGCCGCATTTGAAAAGCTCGATCGCAAGCGTCGCGACGCCAGGGCCGGACTGGGAGAGGATGGAGGTGTCGATTCCGGGGCATTGGTCCAGGTTGGAGAAAGGTGCCTGGACGTTCGTCAGCTCGATCTCGAGCTGCATGTTCGCGTGCGTGAGAGGGGGCGTGACCTCGACGACCAACACGGGGCGAGTGGGCATCGTGCTCAAGTCGATCGAGTAGGTCTGGATCGTCGCCGTCGAGCTGAGAATCACGTTCGAAGTGACGATCGGGAGCGGGGTGGCCGCAAGGCCGCACTCGGCGCCGAGCAGGGCGAACCCGGTCGACGCGACCGCAGCGACCCATACGATGCCGTGGGGGCATGTCCGCATACGATGCCGAAGGTTCTCGACGCGTCGGAAAATCTGGTTCGGGCCAACCATGCGCGGCTCCTGCTCCCCGGCGGCCGTCGAACTCGATCATACACAGCCACCCATCGATCCAATCGCTCGGCCGCCGTCGTATGGATCATTCGCCCCTTGTGGTTGCCGGGCGGTCGCCGAACGCGAGCTTGCCGGGACACCTTTTCCAGGCCGCACCATCGACGTGCAAGCCCCTGGTCCGGCACTGGAATCGATCGAGCGGTGCAGGGCGGTCGCCGCGTCCCGGGACGCCTATGCTGATGCTGGTCCGGAGAGAGCGAAGGGTCGCCTCCCCGGATTTGCATCGAACCGGAGAATCCAGATGAGCGATCGAGTGCCCCGCATGCCCGGCCCCTTCAGCGCCGCCCAGGTCGCCGACATCCTCGAGATCCAGCAGAAGATCTACTTCTACGGCTGGTGCGTCGATCACCGGCTGTTCGACGAGCTCGACGCGCTCTTCCTGCCGGAAGCGAT
>JANNQH010000845.1:0-2090 GCA_031400655.1 Deltaproteobacteria bacterium
CCCTGATCTCCCTCTCCTCTGCGCAGGAGACTGTTGACGAAGTCCTTCTTTCCGCCAACGTCAGTGTGGGCGCACGTACTTGCGAAGCGCTGTGTAGAACGCAGCCACCTCGATCGGCTTCGAGAGGTACGCATTCATGCCCGCTGCCATGCAGCGCTCCCGCTCTTCCTCGAGCGCGTGCGCCGTGAGCGCGATGATCGGCGTCTTCTCGAAGCGCACCTGGCGACGCATCAGGCTGATCCAGGCCGATGGCCTCGGCGCGAGCCCCTCGACGATCGCCAGGATCTCGTCCACCGTCACCGGATTCTCGCGCTCGACGAAAACCCCGCTCCCGATGCGCTCTTCGATGCGACAGCGCGGCGTCGGCCGCCAGGTCCCGGGCGAATCGCACCAGCGGCAGCGCAGGTCGCAGCCGCCGAAGCGGACGAACACCGTCGCCCGCCCGACTTCGGGCCCCTCGCCCTGGGCGGAGGCAAAGATCTCGACGAGTGTCGCTTCGACCTGCCCCGCGTCGCTCATCGGACCCTTCCCGTGCAGGCCGCGCGCGCCCAGCACGGGCCGGGCGCGCGCGACACGCGACCCGTCAGCGCTCGAGCTGCGATCGCCCCATCGCGATCTCGGCGATCACTTCCTCGAGCCGCGAGGGCACGCGCGCGAGGTCGCGGATCCGGAAACGCGCCGTGTGATCCGCCTCGGGCCGCGCTTCGACCCACTCGAGCTTCTCGATCAGATGGTGGGCCACCGCCTGATAGTCGAGCGCGCGCCGGCCGGTCACCTCATCGCCGGCGAAGCTGAAGGTCTCCTCGCCCGCGCGCCGCGCCAGCGAGAGCGTGGCGTGGTACCGCTCGCGAGCGATCCGTGCGCACAGCGTGGGATCGAAGCCCGCATCGACCTCGAGCACGACCATGACGTGAGCCCCGAAATGCACCAGCGGGAAATCCCTCGCCGCGACCCACTCGACCTCGGGCGGGACAGGCGGAATCGCGAGAATCGCCGCCTCCTTCGCGAGGTCACTCGGCCGGCCGGCCAGGAGTGCCGCGATATCTCCGCGGATATCGCCCGTCCTCTTGGCAATCTCGCCGATCCGATGGCGCCAGAGCCGGCCCCAACGCTCGAAGTCGTGCTGGCTGAAGCGACCGGTCGCCAGATCGACGAGCTTGTCAGAGAACCGGCTGCGCCGCGTGCAGGTATCGAGCACGAGGGGCAATACGCTGTCGAGCCCTTCCCCCCCGAGCACCGCCTCGTTCCCGAGCGCGTTGCGCATCGCGAGCAGATCCTCGGGCGGCCAGGCGTGCCGATCGAACCAGGAGAGGCGACCGCGGTAGAGCGCCGCCGCTTGCACCACGTCCCGTGCCGGCGACGGACTGAAGCCCACCACCACGATCGGCATATCGTCGCGCAGGTCCGTCGCGATGCTGCGGAAGAAGGTCATCAGCTCCGATTGCGGATAGATCCACAACCCCTCGAGCTGGCGCACGTCGCGCGCGAGCAGGACCGCCGCAATCAGCGAATCCGGATCCGCATGGACCAGGATCGCGCAGCGCCGGCGTGCGGCCGCGCGCAGCGCGTCCTCGGCCTCGTCTTCGTCCTCCTGGCGCGCCCGCCCGCGCGGCTCGCCCCGGAACGGACGGCTCGGCGAATCCCCGTCCTCTTCCTCTTCATCCTCGTAGCGCGGCTCCGCAGCCTCGTAGTCGGGCACCTCGTCGGGCAGCCGGGAGAGGATCTCCGACAGGTCGTCGGCGTCGACGAAATCGTCCTCGATCGCCGCGTCCGCCCCGACGAGCGGAAGGGCGATCGCCTCCGGCATGCTTTCAGATTCGTCGTCGGCCTCGTCCGACGCGCCCCGTGGTCCGGCCTGATCCTCGCCCCGCCCACCGCGGCGCCCGCGCCGGCGCGAGGAACGCCGGTGGCGATCCCCGCGGCCGCGCTCGGAATCCGAACGCTCCGGGCCGCTGCCTGGACTTTCGTCGAGGTCCATCAACGAGACCTCTTCGAAACGCGCGCGCGGCTTGCGACCGCTCTCCGCATCGCCGCTCGGCGCCTCGCTCTCGCGCCCACTTTGCGCGCTGCTGCGCGGAGTGTCGCTGTCC
>JANNQH010000846.1:0-3688 GCA_031400655.1 Deltaproteobacteria bacterium
CGTTCGTCGGACGGCCTCCGCGAGAGTCTGTCGGTCGAACTCGAAGTGGCTCGCCAGGTGGTGGAGATCGAAGAAGTCCTTGATGCGGCTGTTGCGGTCGCCGAGGACGACCAGCGCTTCGAGCTTCTCCGCCACGACCGCTTCGCGCGGATACGCGAGCACCGTGGGCGGCGGAAAGTCGAGTAACGCTGGGTACTCGCACGAGCGGGGCGCGGGCCACACCGAGTCGCCGAGCCCCATGTCGATCTGCAGGGAGAGGCGTGCCGCGCCGCAGCGCGCGGGCAGCCGGGCGCGTGTGCCGGCGTACTCGTCCTCGGCGCGGATCGCCTCGATCTCGACTGCATCGGCGTCGAAGCTCACGGCGTCCGGCGCGACCGCAACGGCGCAGATCGTCCGGATGTCGCTGCGGATGGCGTCGAACGTGCCCTCGCCCCGGCGCAGGAGGTCCAGATCGCGCGTGGCACGGTAAGGTTGATTCGACCAGAGGCGCAGCAGCATCGCGCCCTTGAGCACGAAGCGCTCGCTGGCTTCGGACTTCCCGAGTCGATAGAGAAACCGCTCGAAGCAGAAGCTCGTGAGCAGGGTCTGATAGACGTCGCCCGTCTGCTTCGCGCGGTTGAGCAGCCGCGCGGCGACGGAGGCGGGCAGGTTGCTCTTGGCGTCGGTCATGCGATCGCGTCCAGATAGGGTTGCATCACGCGCGACACGCGGCAGATGCGGGCGTAGCGGGCGAGCTCCGTCGCGCCGCCGCGGTGGTGGCGGCTGAAATCGCGAAGCGCCTCGACGGCGACGTCGACGCCCACCTTGTTGCGGTACTTGAAGCAGTCGGCGACGGTCTTGGCCGCCGAGTAGATGCGAACCCCGACGCCCTCTACGCGATGGATCTCGATGCCTTCGGTCAGCGCCGGTCCCGAGAACCGCGTTACCCGCAGTCGCGTGTGGGCGAGCCTGGGCTTGCGCGCCTTCTCGGGCAGCGCGATCCAAAGCTCGGCGGGGGCCTGCGTCGTCAGATCGTGGAAGCGCAGCGCCGTCAGCAGGCAGAACACTCCGCCCGGAACTTGTTTGGCAACCGTGGCGAGCGAGTGTTCTGCGGTGATGGGATGCTGGCTAGCAGCGTAGATGCCCCGGGCCTTGCGCTCGACGAGCCCCTTGCGTACAAGCCGGTAGAGTTCGCTCCGCGGGACTCCGTGTGCCTGCAGGTCGATGGGGCGCACGATGCCCAATCGCCGGATGACCCGGAGCGCCTGACCGTCGCGGTTGGTGGTCATGGTGTGCAGCACGATACGAAACGTCGGGGGTTAAGTGCAAGTCCCGACGCTTCGTATCGGAGTCCCGACCAGGCGCAAAACGTCGGCAGATCGGCGCCAGTTCCGACATTTCGAGTCAGCGGGAGGCCGCCCCGCCCGTGACCTCCGTCAGCATCCGGAGTAGGTCGGTCTCGATGCACGGAAGTCGGTCTCGATCTGTTCTAGCGGGTGCGGTGGGTTGTAGCGGTAGAAAAACGGTTGAAAACGATCTCGCAGCCGAGGAGGCCGACCTGCCCGTGTTGGAAGTCGCGCTTTGCCATATCGATCCACGCGTCTGGTACATGGGGCCGGCGTCTTGCAAGTTCGTCACGACCCAGACGTAAGTTGCAATTCCGGTGTTCAGGCGGGCTCCGTCGCGTGCGGATCGCAGCCTGATCCGGCACCACGCGATTCGAAATGCGCCCGCGCGCCGCCCGAGCGAGATCGCGATCGACCTTCGCCTTAGCCCGGTTGCATGCACGGCAAGCCGCGGTGAGTATCCAGCCGAGCGCGCGATCCAGCGCGGGCATGAGGAGCGAGATTCGCTTGACGGCTCGATTGCATGGCAAGGTCGCGATCGTGACGGGCGCGGCCGGGGGTATCGGCTCGGCGACGGCGCGGCTCTTTGCTGCTGAAGGCGCTTCGGTCGTGCTCGCCGATCTCGACGCCGACGGCGTAAAGCGGGTCGCGGAATCGATCGGCGGCGTCGCGCTGCCGACCGACGTGACGGACGAGACCGCGGTCAAGGCCCTCGTCGACACCGCACTCGAGCGCTACGGCCGCCTCGACATCCTGCACAACAATGCCGTCACGTCCTTCGCCGCGGACACGGATACCGTCGGCACGTCGAACGAGATCTGGCAGAAGACCTTCGAGGTCGTCGTGATGGCCGCCGTCTACGGCTGTCGCCACGCGATCCCGGCGATGCTCGAAACGGGCGGGGGCTCGATCATCACGATGTCCTCCGGCGCCGCCCACTCGCCGACCGGCAGCCGGATCGCCTACGGCACCTGCAAGGCCGCGATCGAGACGCTCTCCGCCTACACCGCCGCGATGTACGGCGCCCAGGGCATCCGCAGCAACGTCGTCTCGCCGGGCTTCGTCCTGACGACCGGCACGAAGGCGCTTTTCACGGACGAGCAGCTCGCGGCCTTCGCGTCGACGGCGGCGGCGGGGCGCGTCGCGGTGGCCGAGGACGTCGCGCAGGTCGTCGCCTATCTCGCCTCCGACGACTCGGCCTACGTGAGCGGACAGGTCGTCACGGTGAACGGCGGCGGGGCGCGCGGAATGCGTTGGTAGATCGCGAACGAGTGGGCGAGGAGGATGAGAAGTGAAGGTCATCGGATTCAATCGGGTCGAGCTGATCGTGCGCGAGGACCAGATCCAGGACGCGGTGAAGCAGTTCAACGAACTCCTGGGGACGAAGCTCCCGAAGCCGATCTCGATCGAGGGCCATCCGGTCTGGTCGTCGACGGATTTCGACGGCGGGCTCGAGTTCGTCGCGCCCGTGAACGGCCAGGGGCCCTTTGCGCATCGGCTCGCCGAGCACGGCGCGGGCCAGGTCGGGCCGCTCGTCTGGGAGATCGAGGACGTCGAAGCGGCGCGCGCCTGGCTGAAGAGCCGCGGTTACCGGATCTTTTTTGAGTACGACAGCAGTAAGGGCAATGCGGCTGAGTCGCATACGCCGGTGCACCAGCTGGTGCTCGATCCGGAGCAGTGGTTCGGGTTCAATGTGACGTTGATGCAGCGCAAGAAGAAGTAGTCAGCCGCGTTCACCCTGACGCCGGGTCCGTTCCCCCCGCTTCAACACCTCCCGCCGAAACGCCTTTACCACCGGAAGCGCCTCGAGCCAAGGCGACGCATCCGCCTTGTTCGGATCATCCACGCACGGCTCCCCCGCATACCCCTTCGGAATCTGCGAGTAGAGCGCCGGCGGCTCCTGCTCCTGATCGATGTGGTGATATTCGTAGCCCGGAATGAAGAGATCCTCGTCGACCACCACGTCGACGAGCCGGAGCCCGAAGCTGGAGAGCTCCGTCGTGAGCGCCTGCGGCGGGATGATCCAGACCTGCTTTGGGCCAGCAATGAAGAGATATTGGATCAGTCGATTCTTCGAGAGGATCCGAAAGCGGCGCAGCTCTCCGTGGTAAAGATGGCTCTTCGTATGGTTCGTCTCGAGGACGCCGCGGGCGAAGTCGGGCTCGAAGCCCTTCACGAACTCGAGCGAGGCGGGGTCGCCGGGGCGTCGGAAGCGCGCGATCCGGCGGCCGCCGTGGATCCGGTTTTTCGGATCGGCGAAGGCCCGCGCGCGGGGGGCCGTGAACTCGGCGAAGGGCTCGACGCGGGAGGGCGGCGCCGCCTGCAGGACTTCGCGCAGGATCTTCGCATCGGCCCGGGTTCGC
>JANNQH010000847.1:0-3776 GCA_031400655.1 Deltaproteobacteria bacterium
ACGAGCGTCGCGGCCGGGTGCTTGAAATAACGCCGTGCGGCGGCCTCGGCGCCGAATACGCCGTCGCCCAGCTCGGCGATGTTGAGATAGACCTCGAGGATCCGCTCCTTCGGCCAGAGCCACTCGATCCAGAACGTGAACCAGGCCTCGAAGACCTTGCGCAGGAAGCTCCGACCGGGCCAGAGGAAGAGATTCTTCGCCACCTGCTGACTGATCGTCGAAGCACCGCGCAGCGAGCCGCCGTCGCGCCACTCGTCGACGGCATTCTGGAGCTCCTTCCAGTCGAAGCCCGCGTGGTCGTAGAAGCGCTGGTCTTCGGACGCCACGACGGCGGCGCGAAGCGAGGGAGAAATCTTCTTCGAGGACACCCAGTGGTACTGCAGGTCGAAGTCCCGACCCGCGACGTGGGCGTCGACCCAGCGCTTCAACATCATGGCCGAGGCCGGCGGCGGCACGATGCGCAGCAACAGCACGGGCATCGCGGGCATCACGAGGATAAAGAGCACCGTGAGGCCCACGACCCGGCGCAGACGCTGGCGCGGTCCGGCTCCGGGCGGCCGCACGGCAGCGCGCTTTGCATGGGTGCGCGGATTCGGGCTCGGATCAACGCGCGCTGGCGGAGCCGGGCGGGGCTTGACCGTGGGTTTCGGCGCGGGTGTCGGCGTCGCCGCGGAAGCGGGCGCCGCCGAGGTCGGAGCGCGCGCCGGCGGTGAACCCGGCGCCTCATCGAACCGGGCGAAAGGATTTTCCGCGGCCGGCCCGCTCTCGCGGCCGCGGCGCCCTCGACCGATCCCTTTCGAGCGCGAACCGGCCTTCATTCCGCGTCCGTCGCACCCCGCTCCGGTTCAATTCGCGGGAACTTTGCACAGACCCCGCGGATGCGCGAGGCGCAATGCGTTTCTCCCGGGCGACGAGGGGTGGCCAGCGCGACCCACGGTGCAGGCGGACAGCGCGTCTGGCACTCTACTCGTTGCACGCGTCCCCGCCCTGCCACACGAGGAAGACCAGCATGTCGATCGAAGAAGGAAAGAAGGCCCCCGCCTTCACGCTCAGCGACGAGAACGGAAAGAAGCACGCGCTCAAGGACTATCTCGGCAAGCACGTGCTCGTTTACTTCTACCCCAAGGACGATACGCCCGGCTGCACGAAGGAAGCCTGCGGCTTCCGCGACCTCTTCGCCGACCTCAAGAAGCGCGGCATGGTCGTCCTCGGCGTGTCCCCCGACGGCGCTCCGGCCCACCAGAAATTCATCCAGAAATACAGCCTGCCCTTCACGCTGCTGTCGGATCCCGACAAGGACGTGATGACGAAATGGGGCGCCTACGGTGAGAAGATGATGTACGGCAAGAAAGTGACCGGAACGATCCGTTCGAGCGTCTGGATCGGGCCGGACGGCAAGGTCATCAAACACTGGAAGCGCGTCCCGAAAGCGGAGACGCATCCGGCGTCTGTATTGGCGGAGCTCGAAGGATACGAGAAGGGGTGAGGCCATGAAGGTGAGCTATCGCGTCGAGATCGAGCGGGAAGACGACGGGCGGTTCATAGCGGAAGTGATCGAGCTTCCGGGCGTGATGGCCTATGGCCGCTCGGCCGAGGAAGCACTTGCCCACGTCCAGGCCCTGGCCCTTCGCGTTCTCGCTGATCAGCTCGAACATGACGAGGGACCTCGTGGTCCGGTGAGCATTCAGTTCGAGACTACGGCGGCGGCGTGAGCCCTTCGCCGTGGAGGGCGAGCAAGGCCTCAAGGGTACTTGCGGCCCTCCTGAGACTTGGTTGGACAGTGAAACGGGAGGCACAAGGGTCCCATAAGGTTCTCACTCGTGGCGGATTCCCCAACTTCGTGTGGTCGTTTCACGATCGCGACGAAGTCGGCCCCAAGATGCTGGCCCGCATTTCGAAGCGTACGGGACTCCGACCCGAGGATCTCTAGGTGACTTCGTGCCGAATCGGCACCGATACCGCCTCGCGCTAGCCTTCGGAGCGGCGTGAGAATCCGCATCCGATCTCGATCCATCCGTGAGAAGTCACTCATGCCCAATCGATCCCTCTGCATCGGCATCGTCGGAGCCACCGGTGTCGTCGGCGAGGCGATGCGTCGGATCCTCGAAGAGCGGGCATTTCCCGCGAGCAGGGTTCGCTTCTTCGCATCCGTCCGCTCGGCCGGCCGAAAGCTCGAGTGGAAGGGCCAGGCCTGCGAGGTCGAGGATGCGGAGACTGCCGATTTCCGCGGCGTCGACATCGCCCTCTTCTCCGCTGGGGCGGCGACCTCGCGCGCGCTGGCGCCGAAGGTCGTGGCCGCCGGCGCGATCGTCGTCGACAACTCGAGCGCCTGGCGGATGGATCCCGACGTCCCACTCGTCGTCAGCGAGGTCAATCCCCACGCATTGAAGCGGATTCCGCAAGGCATCGTCGCGAATCCGAACTGCACGACGATGGCGGCGATGCCCGTCCTCAAGCCGCTGCACGACGAGGCTGGTCTCATCCGCCTCATCGCGTCGACCTATCAGGCGGTATCGGGCGGCGGGGCAGCCGGCGTTTCGGAGCTCGAAACCCAGGTCCGAGCGATCGCCGATCGGTCTGCTTCGCTCGTCCGTGACGGCGACGCTCTCGAGTTTCCCGAGCCGAAGAAATTCGCAGCACCCATCGCGTTCAACGTGCTGCCCTACGCCGGGTCGTACTCGGGCGACGAGGGCTGGACGGACGAAGAGCTGAAGCTCCGCAACGAGACCCGGAAGATTCTCGAGATCCCGGACCTGAAGGTCGCGGGAACCTGTGTGCGGGTTCCGGTCTATGCGGGCCACTCACTCAGCTTGAATGCCGAGTTCGCGAGACCGATCAGCGTCGAGCGGGCCAAGGCGCTTTTCGCTGCCGCGCTCGGCGTCGTGGTCGCCGACGTGCCGACTCCGCTGATGGCGGCCGGCAAGGACGCCTGCTTCGTAGGGCGCATTCGGAAGGATCCGACGGTGGACCACGGACTCGTGCTCTTCGTCTGCAGCGACAACCTGCGCAAGGGTGCGGCGCTGAACGCGGTGCAGATCGCGGAGCTGCTCGCGCATCGATAGCTCGCGGTGCGTTCCTTACTCGAGTCCCAACTGCGGCAACGTCCCCTCCGCGATCATCGTGAGGCTCCCCGTTCCCTTCCCGTCGAGGCCCGCGCCGCGAACCGTGAGCGCGACCGGCTGGATTCGATGGATCGGCCGCACGCGCGAGCCATCCGCGCGCACCACCTCGCAGGGATGCGTCACATCCCAAGTATCGCTCTCGACATGCGAGTCTCCGCGCCAGATGCCGAGCCCCTTCCCGTCGTTGTAGCCGCCGCTGTACCCGAGCCCCTGCATGTCGATGGCGGGACACAACGCCGTCGCCTCGATCACGACCTCGCGGCCTTCGGCGGTGACGGCGTCGAAGCGGGCGCTCTTCATGCGGCGCGGGCGCTTGTCGTCGTGAAACTGGACCGCGAGCTTCGAGCTCTTTAAATGAATACCGCCGGACCCGGCAACGCCCGATCCCGCGGCCGCCGTCGCGCGCGCTCCTGCGCCCTTTGCGATCTCCGCCGTGAAGTAGTTGGGCCTGCCCGAGAACTGGGCGATCTGCAGATGTCCCCCGATCGACTCGGTCGAAAAGAAGAGGAACGCGAATAACGACCCGGCACTCGGTGCCGGTGCGGCCCCGGTCACGGGCTCGGGGATGCCCATGTTCTCGCGCACGCCCCAGGAATGGTCGCGGGTCGCCCACCAGCGGTCGAGGACGACGCGCTCGCCCGCGAGCTCGAGCCA
>JANNQH010000848.1:0-2477 GCA_031400655.1 Deltaproteobacteria bacterium
GCGATCGACGCGACGGCAAGCCCCGTCACGTCGTAGCGGGAAGCCAGGGATCCGTGCCCGAGGACCTGCACATCGGAATCCAGGGCCGAAGCGACCTGCCCGGACTCCAGCGCGGAGCGAATGAGATCGAGCATCCCCGACAAGTTCGAATCCTCTCCGCGCTTGCTGGCAGCTGCGTCAAACCGATGCGACGCTCGACAAAATGAATCACCGAGCGCCGCTGGATCTCGAAGCTTACCGCGCAACGTCCGTCTTCGACGCCGCGACGATACCGGCTGGCTTGCTCCGTCGTCACACGACGAAGGCGGGGGTCTGGGCGCGAATCCACGTGCTCGAAGGTGAGCTCGTGTTTCGCGTGCTCGAGCCGGTGGTGACTGAAGAGCGCCTCTCACCGGAACAGATCAAGCTCGTCGAGCCGCAGGTGCCGCACGAAGTAGAGGTCTGCGGCCCGGTGCGTTTTTATGTCGAGTTCCTTCGGCAAACCGCAGATCCCGCCCAGAACGCCCCTAACGCTTGACCTCGATCCCTTCGATTGCCGCCAGATGTCGCTCGTCGCGGGGATCTCGGCCAGCCTCTGCGAGCTTCTGGCAGCGCTCCTTTACCGCCTGCCAGCCCGAGATCATGCGCGCCATGTTCTGCCAGTCGTAGGCATCCTCTTCGTAGCTCCAGAGACCATCGCCTGCGTAGTGCAGGATCGTGATGTTGGGCTCCTCGTGAAGGCTCCCGTCCCCCGGATCCTTCATCCGGTTCATCAGCTCACAGATGATCCAGCCCCGCTCTTTATCCACGACGTGCCACGTCCAGGGGAAGTAGATCATCTCGTTCATCGGATACGGCGTCGTGATGGCGGATATCCAGCGGTAGATCGCGTCGCGGCCGCAGAAGCGCCCGAAATGGTGCTCGACGTAGGTCGCGTCCTCGGTGAAGAGATTCGCCCAGTGGCTCCAGTCGCCGCTCGTCGCGGATTTGCGCGCGGTCAGACGGTAGTGGTGTGCCTGGTCTTCGAGCTCTTTGCGTGTCCAGCGGCCCATCGGATCCTCCTCTTCATCAAGTCTTGCGTTCGCGCCAATCGAGAATCGCGGTCGGCGACCAGTGTTTATTCATCGGAAGCGCGGTCTCCCAATCGGGCCACAGCCCGCGCTGGCGCACGAACTCCTGCGCCATGAAATGCTGGCCGTTGTAGCGCGCCGCCTCGGGGTCGGTCGCGAGCCAGAGGGCTGCCTTCGCCGGCACCTCGATCGGGCAGAAGATCTCACGCGGATAACCGATCCGCTCGTGCTGGCGCTGCCCTCGCTCGGTCCACACGGGGCCCGGATCGAGGTCGAAGGCGAGGACGTTGTCGCGGCCGTGCTCCGCGGCGATTCCGTCGGCGAGCTTGCCGAGCGCGGCCTTCGAGCAGTTGTAGGAGACGCCCGCGCCGCCGGCGCCCGGGGGCCCCGCCTGCTTCGTGTAATTGTGGCGTGTCGAAAGATTGATGATGCAGCCGCTGCGCGCTTCGACCATCGCCGGCAGGAAGGCCTTGATGAGGGCGAGCGGTGCCAGGAAATTCGCGTGAATCTTGGCGGCCCATTCCGCCATGGGCGTTTCTTTGATCCATGCGTTGGTATAGCGGCCCTGCTCGTACATCGCGTTGTTGACGAGGACGTCGATCGATCCCCAGGCCGATCGAATGCTCTCGATCGCCGCGTCGACGGAGCTCGGGACGAGCAGATCGACCTGGATCGCAAGCGCCTCGCGGCCGAAGGACTCGACGATCTGCTGCGTCGACTCGAGGCTGCCCGGAAGCGGGGTCGGATTGCCCTGGTCATCTTCTTCACGGCCGTCGCCCTCGCGACGGGTGCGGCCGGTGAACGCCACGTCGAAGCCCGCCCTCGCGAACTCCCGCACGATTTCCTTCCCGATGCCCCGCGTTGCCCCGGTCACCAAGACGCGCTTCGACATGTCTGATTCCTCGTGACCAACCGCGCATCCGCTCACCCGAGCGAAGCCGTTCGAAGCTAGCGGATCGGCCGCCTGCCGGGACCGCGATTTCGACCGAAACCGCCGTCCCCCGGCCCGGGATCCCCGTTATGCTCCGTCATATGGACGGACCCGAACGCGGCTGGCTCGCGCGCATGCTCGCTCCGACTCGCAATCGGGTCCTGCTCGGAGTGGGCGTTGCCCTGCTGATCGCTCGCATCGCCCTGCCGCTGGTGCTGCGCCCGCTGCTCGTCGCCCAGGCCGACGAGGCGCTCGTCGGCCGCATCGAGCTCGCCGACCTCGACCTCTCGCTGCTGCGCGGCGGGGTGACCCTGCATGACTTCGCCGTCCACACCGACGAGCGCCCCTCCGACGCACCCGCTCTCTTCGAGGCGAAGCGGCTCTGGACCCAGATCAGCTGGCTCGCCTTGCTTTCGCGCACCGTCGAGGTCGAAGAGCTCGAGCTCGAGGGTTTCAACGTCCGCCTCGACCGCTTCGACGACGGGCTGCTGCTGCCG
>JANNQH010000849.1:0-1897 GCA_031400655.1 Deltaproteobacteria bacterium
AACCACGGGATCGACGTGAAGCGAAGGCGCCCGCTCGTGCGCGAGAAGATGCTCGCGATGCAGGCGCTCTGGGCGAACGACGTGGCGTCCTTCTCGGGCGAGTTCGTCCGCTTCGAGCCCTCGTGGCAGTGGCCCAAACCGGTCCAGAAGCCGCGGCCGCGGGTGCTGATCGGCGGCGCGGCGGGGCCCAAGCTCTTCGAGCACATCGCGGAATACGCCGACGGGTGGCTGCCGATCGGGGGCGCCGGGATGGCGGCCGAGCTCGTCAAGCTGCGCGAAGCCGTCGCGGCCCGCGGTCGCGATCCGAAGGCGCTTCACATCGTACCGATGGGGATCCATCCGACCGACGAGAAGCTCGCCTACTACAAAGAGGTCGGGGTCACCGAGGCCGTGCTGCGGATCCCGTCGGCGCCGCGCGACGAGGTGATGCCCGTGCTCGACGCATACGCGCGCTTCGTCGATCAGTACTAGGGCGCCGCAGCGTCCCCTGGCGCGCGCGGTCCCGGCCGCTTCGGCGTAATGCGGAGACAAGATCGATGACTGCGACTTTTCGTTGTGTAGCCCTGATGGTCAGATGCTGACTTGTCGCTGCTTCGCCGGTGCTCGCGGCCTCCGTTCTCTTCCACGACGGACTGAGTCATACGATTCCCGGCGACCCGGCCTTCGCGAACGGCGACAGGATCGACCTCGATCTCGCTTCGATCCTCGTCGTGAACCCGACCGCCCAGGTAATCGGCCCGCCCCTCACCTTGAACGACACCGGCGGCACGATCGGAGGCCTCCTGGCCCATCCGGGAACGACGCTTCAGATCGATGGGGGCGAGATTCGCGGCGGACCCGTGACGGGTTTTTCGGACGAGAACACACCCTCGACCGGTTTTAGCGTTTACGCCGGAGAAGGGGTCGACTCCCTTGGAAACCTTATGATCACGGCCGGCTCGATCGAAGGCGGCGCAGCCGGCGCGGTCGTGGATCCAGCGATCGAGCGCATTGAATCCATCGCCGGCCATGCGATCGTCGTCTCGGGCCCAGCGACGATCATGAACGGTCTCTTCCAGGGCGGTAACGCGACCTGCGAGGGTTCCGCTGGCGACAACGTCGCCGTCTCGGGCGACGCCCTGATCGCCAGTGCCAATTCCCTGCTGGTCGTCCAGGGCGGGAGCTACGCAGGGGGGCTCGCCCACGCAGCCAACGGCTTCTACGTCGCCGGCAACGCCCTCGCCCAGGGCGGCAACGGCCTGAGCGTCGTCGAGGACCAGACCGTGACCGTCCGTGGCGGGAGCTTCGAAGGGGGTTCCGCGTGGGCGGACGCGGGCTTCGTCTCCGGCGACGAGACGGCGACCCCGGGCAATGCCGTGCGCGTCGCCGACGGCGCACGCGTCGCGATCTACGCGGGCAGCTTCACGACCGGATTTGCCGCCGCCTCCTCAGGCGGCAGCCCGCACAATTTCCCACCTGTCGCAGCCCTGCGCCTCGACGTCGCCGGATCGGCATTCGAAACAAAGATCACCCTCCTGGGCGGAACATTCCGTAGCGATAGCTCGCTCGAGATCCCATTTAGCAGCGAGGTCGCGTCCGACGCCCGCGTCGACATCCTCGGCGGCGATCTCGATTCGGGCAACGCGATCGACCTGCGGCTCGCCCATCCCGATGTGACGACGACGATCTATGCCAACGATCTCGAACTGGATGGCAATCCGGTCGCGAATCCGATTGTCGCGACGTCGGGAACGATTTCTGGCGTGTTCGTGGACGGCCAGACGTTCTCCTGGACCTTCGAGCGGCTGAATGACGCGCCGCTCGTCGTGCCAGAGCCGGCCCTCGGTCTCGCCCCGGGACTCTTTGCGCTGGGCGCACTCGCCCGCCTTCGCAAGCTCGACCGCGCCTGAGGCGGACG
>JANNQH010000850.1:0-3237 GCA_031400655.1 Deltaproteobacteria bacterium
GTGGAGCTGCCAGACGTGGGTCAGGCCCTCGCCGACCTCGAGCACGACCGCGACGCCGGCGGCTCGCGCCCGCGCAGCGACCCGCGTCGAATCGTCGAGCAGGATCTCGCGCGACCCCACCTGGATCAGGAGCGGCGGGAATCCCTTGAAGTCGGCGTGGATCGGCGACGCCCGCGGATCGCGCCGATCACGCCCCTGCAAGTACGCGTCGACCATCACCTGCGTCCCTTCTCGCGAGACCATAGGATCGTCGATCGTGCCATTCGCCGACGCTCCGGTCAGCTCGAGATCCGCGAGCGGTGAGAGGCAGACGGCGGCTGCCGGAAGGCGATCGCCCGCGTCGCGCAGGGCGACCAGGCAGGCGAGGGTCAGACCGCCGCCTGCCGAATCTCCGGCGATGACGATCCCCGAGGTCGGAATGCCCTCGGCGATCAGCCAACGATAGGCGGCACAGGCGTCTTCGATCCCGGCCGGAAACGGATGCTCGGGAGCCAGGCGGTAGTCGAGCGCCAGGCAGCGGACACCCGAGGCGCGGGCGATGCGCGCGATCAGCGAGCGATGGGTCGCGACCGAGCCCATCACGTAGCCCCCGCCGTGTAGATAGAGGATGGCAGTATTCGCGCGCGCGCTCCGGGTCGTAGCGGGGGGCGTACGCGGGGGCGTGAACCAGAAAGCGGGGACGCCCCCGGCGCGGACGGGCTCCTGCTTCACGTCGGCCGGGAAGTCGAGCCCCTCGAAATATCCGACCATCGCCGCCATGCCGGCGCGCATGGCCGCGATCGTCGACGCAGCATGGCCGCTCTGCTGGCTCTTCAGGGATGCGATGATGGCCTCGTGTTCCGGGCTCGGCATGGCGTGTCCTCCGCGTCGGACGGTAGCGACTCCGCCGCGCACGCGTGGCGGTCGCGCTGGCCGTTTGCAGCGCGCGCTCTTAGCATCCGCTCGGCAGTCGCGTCCGCGCGCCGTGGACCCCGGCCTGCCAACCCGGAGAAGCGCATGCCGCCGCGGATCGACCCGTGCAGTCCCCTCGCTGTCAGCGAAGTCGACAGCTGGTTCGCCGAGACCGATGTCCTCGTGATCGGCTACGGCGGCGCGGGGGCGTGTGCCTCGCTCGAGGCGGAGGCGCTCGGCGTCGATGTCACCCTGCTCGAGGTCGCGAGCGCCGGCGGCGGCACGACCGCGCTCTCGGGTGGCCAGATCTACATGGGCGGAGGCACGCCGATCCAGCGCGCCTGTGGCTTCACGGATACGCGCGAAGACATGCAGGCCTACATCCGCATCGCGGCCGGCGCCAACGCCGACCTCGAAAAGGTCCGCGTCTACTGTGAGGAGAGCCTCGAGCATTTCGACTGGCTCGTCGCCCAGGGCGTCGTCTTCAACCCCGAATACTACGGCGGCAAGCACACCAACATGCCCGAGTATCAATCGCTCGGCTGGTCGGGCAACGAGAAGGGCTGGCGCGAGTCCCAGGCCGCGCGTCCCGCCCCGCGTTCCCACAAGCCGAAGGCCTTCTGGGAAGAGGGCGGTGCGACGCTGATGGCGACGCTGCGGGCGGCGGTCGAGCGGACCCGGATCCGCGTCGAGGTCGATACGCGTGCGTTGACCCTGATTCGCGAGGGGCGCCGCATCGTGGGCGCCCTGTGCCGCAAGCAGGGCGAAGTGCGCGCGTTTCGTGCCCGCCGCGGGGTCGTGCTCTGCTGCGGCGGCTTCATCATGAACCGCGAGATGGTGGAAAAATATGCGCCGCGCCTCGAGGACGGGACTCCGCTCGGGAATCCCCACGACGACGGCAGCGGCATCCTGATGGGTCTCGGCGCCGGCGGCGGCGCCGTCAACATGAGCGAGGGCTTCGTCTCGGTGATCTGGTATCCGGACGGAGTCTTCTGTGAAGGCGTGTTCGTGAACGAGCAGGGCCAGCGCTTCGTCAACGAGGACTGCTACCACGCCCGCGGTGGCCACCACTGTCTGAATCAGACAGGCCGCAAGGCGTTCATGGTGGTCGACAGCGCGATCTACACGAAGCCGCCGCTCTACTCGGAAGCAAAGGTGATCGAGGTGGGCGAGAGCTTCGAGGAGCTCGAGCACGCGGCGGGCTTCCCGGCCGGTACGCTCTCGACCACGCTCGAAACCTACAATCGCTTCGCGGCCCGCGGTGAAGATCCGCTCTTCCACAAGCACCGCGACTTCCTGCGCCCCCTCGACCAGCCGCCCTACGCGCTGCTCGACTTCTCGATCGACACCGGGATCTTCTACCCCGCCTTCACGCTCGGCGGCCTCGACACCACGGTCGACGGCGAAGTGCGAACGCCCTCCGGTGAGCGGGTTCCCGGCCTGTACGCTGCGGGCCGGACGACAGCCGGCCTGCCGCGAAGTGGCGAGGGTTATGCGAGCGGCATGTCGGTCGGCGATGCGACGTTCTTCGGGCGGCGCGCAGGGCGGGCGGCGGCGTCCGCGCTTTAGCTTCCGAACGACTCCAGAGCCGCGGTCCGGAAAGGCGCCCGTTCAGGAAGGCAGCGCGACCTCCGCGAGCGCGGGCTCGGCCCGCGGAGCCTTGTTTCGGCCAACTCGCGAGAGAGGGTCGCTCCGAACGGGTTTGCCCGCCGCGGCGCCGGTTTCCTCGATCGCCGCGCGCACAGGTTGCTCCGCCACGGCCGTCCGCCGCGAGAGGAACCGGGCCACCGCCGCCTTGCGAAGGGCCTCGAAGGCGGCGCGCACGTCTTCGGTGAAGTCTTCGAGATTCGGGATCAGGTGATAGTCTGCGTTGAAGCCCCAGCACAGCTTGCCTTCGTAGCTGAAGAGCGCGATGCCGAGACCGCAGCCCGGGATCAAGGGCACGATCGGATACATGCCGAGCAGTCGCGCGCCGACGGTGTAGAGCGGGAACTGGGGGCCCGGGACATTGGTGACGATGGTGTTCACCTGGCCCTGGACGAGACCGACGCCGCGCTTCAGGAGCGCGACCGGCAGGTATTCGGCGGCGGCCATGACCGTGTCGAGGGCGAGGGCCGAATTCGAATGCTTGCGCTCGGCGGTCTGGCTGCGAATCGCATCCACCTGGTCGAGCGGATCCTCCAGCTCGAGCGGCAGGCGGACGACCCAGCTCGAGACGTGATTGCCCATCTGCTTCGCGTGCTCGGCGCGCCGGGTATTGACCGGCGTCGAGACGCGAAACTCGAGATTCGCTGGATTGACACGCCGGCGGAAGAGGTAACGGCGCACCGCCTCGGTCACCGTCGC
>JANNQH010000851.1:0-2107 GCA_031400655.1 Deltaproteobacteria bacterium
CGTCGGATCGCCCGGGCGGGCGACGCGACGCGCGAAAGCGAGGGCCGCCTGGCGCCGGTCGGGCTCCCTTCGGATCGTCGCCCGGACGTACCGGCCGAGCTCCCGAAGCGCAAACGGCAGCGCCTGCACACGCGCCTTCCAGACACTTCCCATGATCCAGTCCTCCCTGACTTCGCCAGTCGGTACTATCCCACAGGAACCACTCATTCGAATCACGCGGAGCGACGACGATGAACGACCTGGCCACCCGACTCGCGAATCTGGAAGCGCGCTTTGCGGTCCAGGACCTGATGTTCCGTTATGCCGAATGCGTGGACCGAGCTCTCTTCGACGAGCTCGGAGAGCTATTCCGCCACGGAAGCCTCGGGGCAGAGGGAGCCGAGCCGATGCGCGGGTCCTCCCCGATCCGGAGCTTCTACGCGGCGACCAACAAGGTCTATTCCGACGGCACGCTCCGCACCCGCCATCTCGCGAGCAACGTCATCGTCGAGGTCGACGCGGCCGCCGGCCGAGCTACAGCGCGTTCCTACTTCGTCGTCTTCCAGGCGACTCAGGCCGTACCGCTGCAGCCGATCGTCGCGGGCCGTTACCACGACACCTTCCACGTCGTCGACGGCCATTGGTGCTTCGCCGATCGCCTCATCTCCGTCGACCAGATCGGGAACATGTCCGACCACCTGAGCTTCGACCTGGCCCGCGATCCGATTCCGAAGATCGCAGGCTGAAGCGGCGGCTCGAGCTCAAGCCGCGATCACCGCCTCAGTCCCCGCGATCCGCACGTGGTGCATCACGCGCGCGTGCTGCTCGTCGAAGCCCTGGGCGCGGTGGAGCATCGACCGGTTGTCCCAGATCACGAGGTCGCCCTCGCGAAAGACGTGTCGATAGACGCGTTCGGGGGCGGTCGTGGCTGCGAGGAGACGATCGAGAATCGGCCGCGCCCGCTCGTCGCTCATCCCCTCGACCCCCATCACGTGCTCGCTCGTGTAGAGACTCGTCGCGCCGCTCTCCGGATGACAACGGACGAGGGGATGCCGAACGACCGGAAGCTCGAAGACCGGATCCCCGTCGATGGCGCTGCCGAAACGTCGAAAGGCCGCGGCGTAGTCATGGATCCCGACGAGACCTCGAAGCGCGGCCTGCTCCCCGGGCTCGAGGGATTCCCAGCCGAGGCGGAGGCTCGCGAAGAACGTGTCGCCACCGATCGGCGGGACCACGATCGCGGAGAAGAGCGAGAACGACGCGGGAATCGGTCGGAACGAGCTGTCGGTATGCCAGCCCTCGTTGATCGCGACGAGCCGCATGCGCACGTCGTCGCGCGGAAGGATCTGCCCGTCTCGCCCCCGGTTCGTGAGCAGGATCAGATCCGGATCCGGCGTGTCCTCGTTGAACGCGCCACGCTCGGGCTCTCCGAAACGACGGCCGAGGGCCACGTGTTCGGCGGCGCCGAGATGCTGGCCGCGCAGCACGGCCACACCCGCTGCGACGATGACGCCCCGCAGCCGCGCGAGATCGCCTGCCGAGATGGCATCGCCGAGCGCCAGGCCGCGGACCTCGACGCCGATCGGATCGAGCGGTCGGATTTCGAAGGGCATGTCGCCGCTCCCGCCGTCAGGCCTCCGCGCGATCGTCGCGCGTGTACCACCAGGCCCACACCAGGAAGAGCGCCTGGAACGGCAGCCGGATCCAGTGGAACAATCCCGGCCCCGAACCCGGACCCTCGGGACCCACGTTCTCGAGTGCGGCGTAGACGTTGGCGGGAAACACGGCGATCAACAGCGCGATGATGCCCCAGGCGGCGAAGACCCGGGTGCGCGGCTCGAGCAGGTAGACGCCCAAGATGATCTCCGCGAGACCGGAGAGAAGATTCAGCCATTCGGGCGACGGCAGGCCCGGGGGAATCAGCGGGAGGAAGAACCCTGGATTCAACAGGTGCGTGAAACCGGCTGCCGTGAAATTGAACGCCAAAACCCACATCAGGATCGTCTTCGTCCGACTCATGTTCTGCTCGCTCTCCCTCTTTCTTCTCGAGCGACGGCATGCCCCGTCACGTGGCGATCACGAGGATGACGCCAGTCATTCTCCCTGTCGATGCACCGGCCAGCGCCGT
>JANNQH010000852.1:0-5776 GCA_031400655.1 Deltaproteobacteria bacterium
ATGGGTGCCCCCCTGCAGGCGAAGCTCTTGCAGGTGCTCCAGGACTCCGTGTTCACGCGCCTGGGCGGGAATCGAGAGGTCAAGGTCGACGTGCGGATCGTGTGTGCGACGAATCGCTCGCTCGTCGAGATGGTGTCGAAGGGGACGTTTCGGGAGGACCTCTTCTTTCGATTGAACGTGGTGGCGATCGAGATTCCGCCCCTGCGCGAGCGGCGCGAGGAGATTCCCCTGCTCGTCGAGACCTTCCTGGCGCGTTATTCGGCGCTCTATGGCCGACGGCTCCGAGGTCTCTCCCAGCGGCTCATCGAAGCGATGCGGCAGTACGCGTTCCCCGGGAACATCCGCGAGCTCGAGAACATGATCAAGCGCGTCGTCGTCCTCGAGAGCGAGGAGCAGGTCGTGAGCGAGCTCGTGCGAAAAAAAACGACTCGCCGCGAACGCCGGGCGGAGCTCGATGCCATGCTGTCCGAGATGGAGGAGACCGCCGGCGCGCTCCCGCTCCGCGAGGTCGGGCGTCGTTTCGCGCTCGAGGTCGAGCGCGAGGCCATCGAGCACGTCCTCGAGTCGACCGGTTGGAATCGCAAGCAGGCCGCACTGCGCCTCGGCGTCAGCTACAAGACGCTGCTCCAGAAGATCCGGGACTGCGAGGTCGACGCGCGCGGTTGAGTCGCGGGGCGCGGGTTCCGGCAGCGAGCCGGATAAGCGACTGTTATGCCGCGCTCCGGACGATGTGTTCGAGGAAGGCCGACATCTTGCGTGCCAGATCGTCGCGCAGGAAGCCCGCCTCCACGAAGCGGCGGCCGGCCTCGGCTCGGCGTCGCGCTTCGTCCGGGCGGGCGATTACCTCGTCGATCGCGGCCACCAGCTGATCGGCCACCTCGGGATCGATGACCAACGCGCCGCCCGCCTCCGCCATCATGCGCCGGATCTCTCCCTTCGCCGAGAGGATGACCGGTCGCTCCTGGGCCAGGAATTCGAAGATCTTCGACGGGATCACCGTTTCGAAGACGGGCAGGTCGCGCAGCATCACCAGCAGGACGTCGATCGACGCGATCCAGTCCGGCATCGCATCACGGGGCTGCAGGCCGAGCATGTGGAAGTTCCGGAGGCCACGCCGCGCGACCTCGGCCTCGAGCTTCTCGCGGTCGGCGCCGTCACCGATCAGCACGAATTGGATCTCGTTGCGCGCCGCGAGACGTTCGGCGACGTCGACGAGGAGCGTGAGGCCGTGGGCGAGGCCGAGGGTGCCGACGTAGGCGACGGTGAAGCGATCGGCGAGGCCGTGGTGTGCGAGCAATTCGAGGTTCTTGGGGCGCGGCTTGAACATCGCCGGATCGATGCCGTTGTAGACGAGCTCGATCGAATCGCTCGCGACGCCGCGTGCGGTGATGTGGTCGTGAAAGGTCCGGGTGTTCACCACGATCCCCGCAGCGCTTCGGTAGAGCCAGGTCTCGAGCGCTTCGAGGGCGGACAGGATCGGTCCCGGGGGCAGCTGCCCGAGCTCTGCGATCGACTTGGGCCAGAGGTCGCGGACTTCGAGCACGAAGGGCCGCCGTTTCAGCCGCGCAATGATCGCCCCGGCCACGCCCGCGAAGAACTGCGGACTCGTCGCGACGACGACGTCGGGTCGAGAGGCTCGGGAGCTCGCGAGAATTGCCGTGAGGGCGAACAGCAGGTAGTTGGCAATGCGGCGCAGGAAGCCGGCGTTGGGCGTCAGGTACATCCAGGTCCGGAGCACGCGAATCCCGTCGACCGTTTCCTCCTGGATCCAGCGGTTGCGATAGCCCTCGAAGATCTTGCCGCGGGGATGGTTCGGAACGCCGGTGATGACGGTGACGTCGTGGCCGTCCTTCACCCAGCGGCGGCAATGTTCGTGGGTCCGGTTCGCGGGAGCGTTGACCTCCGGCGGAAAGTAATGCGAGATGAACAGGATCTTCATGGCGGGCTCGGGCACGCTCGATGCGACCTGCCAGGTCGAGGGGCTCGAGGCTCGCTCGCCTCGGCGCGGAAGAATTCGGCTCGCGGGATCAATTCGGAACGTAGTCGGGCAGCAGCGGTGCGACGCGGGAGGCGAGCTCCTTGAAGCTTGCGTCGGCGGCGGCTTCGCTCTGGTCGTACTGGATCGGGACGGTGAAGCGGACGAGCGAGCCATCGGTTCGCGCGCGGGTCATGCGGTCGTAGAACATCCACAGGATCTTGTAGTGATTGCGCGCGACGACGCGGCCATTCGACTGATACCAGAAGTACACGAGCTGGCGCTGGGTTCCCTTCGCGATCACGAAGCGCTTTGCTTCGCCGGGAATGCCCATGTCGATCGGGATCACTTTAGAATCGATCACGTCCCAGCCGCTGCCCGGGAGGCAATGCTCCGGCGGATGGATCGCTGCCACTTCGCCCGTATTGCGATCGCGGGTCTGGCGTTCGTGGTAGCTGATGTAGAGGTGGACGGCTTCGTTTTCACGCGCATTGAAGAAGTTGCAGGAGACGTAATCCGTCAACTTCAGGTTGTTCAGGATCTCGTCGTCGAGGACGTCGCGCTGAGCGCATTTCCAATCGCCCAGCTGGTTCGGA
Source organism: Deltaproteobacteria bacterium (assembly GCA_031400655.1). GTDB lineage: Bacteria > Myxococcota_A > UBA9160 > UBA9160 > UBA4427 > UBA4427. The sequence continues at coordinate 2,572 of JANNQH010000852.1, forward strand.
AATTCGGCGAACGCGTGTCGCGGCGGGATCACCTCTTCGCTGCCCATGAACCAGTAGACGTAGCCATTCAGGCCGAGGAAGAAGAGCGCGACGAGCAGCTTGGTCATCGAATTGCCTCCCCCGATGTCGGGCCTGCGTCCTGCTGTTTATCCGGCTGATTGGAGTCGCCCGCCGCTCTCGCAGGACCGAAGCGCGCGAGCAGGATCTCGATCAGGCGGCCCTCTCCCAACAACATGAAGAAGGCCATGCTGAAAGTGATGATGCCCTGAAAATCGTGGATCACCCCGCCAGCGGCCTTCTCGCCGAAGTGGTGAGCCAGGAATCCCGTCAGCGCCACCCGGAAGGAGTTCGCCGCGATCGCGATCGGAATCGTCGATCCGACGAGCAGGATCTGGACCCACAGGACGCCACGCTTGAAGAAGTGGGCGAACACGACGCCCAACGTGATGAGCGCCATCAGGCTGCGCAGACCGCTGCAGGCTTCGTGGACGAAGAGCTGGGTGTGGGCGAGGTGGATGATGTTTCCCTCGACCAGCGCGGGGATACCGAGCTGCTGCAGGCTCAGGACCGCCACCTTGGCCGCGATCAGCTGAAGCGGGAAGGCGATCGTGTTCACGAGCGACTGGGGCAGCGGCACCATCAGGAAGAGGAAGAAGAGTGGGAAAGCCAGGATCTTGAAGATCTCGCGGCCGAGCACGAGCAGGATGAGGCCGATCAGGCTGAAGATGAATGCGCTTCGCATCGTCATGAGCTCGGTGCCGAGTCGGCCGATCGAGAGCGACGCGACGCCGATCACGAGGGGCACCAGCCCGAGCCACGATCCCTCGATGCGCGCGTCCTCGAGGTCCCACCTCCGCTCGTAGGCGAAGTAGAGCGCGAGCGGGGCGATCAGGAAGCCGTGCTGATAGTCCTCGACCGCGGCCCAGTGCTCGACCATGATGCTCAGGATCGGGAAGTAGATGCCGAGCAGCAGAACGATCGCGCCGCAGGTCGCGTAGACCAGGAAACGGTCGTGGGAAGCGGCGGCTTCATTTGCCGGACCGGGACGCCGGGACGCGTCGATTACCTCGGACATTGAAATGCGCTCCCGCTCTCGATCTGGCTCACAACCTGGCTGACAATTCAGCGGACCATCGCGTTGACCATCACGCTTACCATCATGCAGAGCGCCGAGCCGACCCATCCTATCCGCAGTCCTGGCTGGGACTAAGCGCTCGCTCGGCCGATTCGCAAGGCCAGGTCCCGTTCGAGGATGTCGACGATCCGAACTGCAGCCTGGCCATCCCACAGCGCAGGCCTTCGGCCGCTCTGCGGGGGCGAATCGAGCTGCTTTTCGATGGCGTCTTCGATCGCCTTCGGATCCGTTCCCACGATGGTATTCGTCCCTTCCGACACGGTCACGGGACGTTCGGTGCTTTCGCGCAGTGTAAGGCATGGAACGCCCAGGGCAGTGGTCTCTTCCTGGATCCCGCCCGAATCCGTCAGCACCATCCGAGCGTCCATCAGCAGCCTCAGGAACTCCAGGTAGCCGAGGGGCTCGGTCATGCGCAGATTGAGTCGCTCCCCCTGGAGGTTTTGCTTGATGGCGTTCGCCGTTCGGGGATGAACGGGGAAAACGACGGGTAGACGGTCGCCGAGACGCGAAAGAACGCCGAAGAGCCGCCGCAGCTGGTCGGGCGAATCGACGTTGCTCGGGCGGTGGAGCGTCAGGACCGCATAGCCCCGGGCCTCGAGACCGAGGCGCTCGAGGGTGTCGAGATGGCGCGCGCGTTCGCGGTGAGCGAGCAGCGTGTCGATCATGACGTTGCCGACGAAATGGATCTTCTCCCGGGGCACGCCTTCACGAAGGAGGTTCGTCTCGGCCGAGGGCTCGGTCGTGAAAAGCCACTCCGACACCGCGTCCGTCAGCACCCGGTTGATCTCCTCGGGCATCGATCGATCCCAGGAACGCAGACCGGCTTCGACGTGGGCCACCGGGATGTGAAGCTTCACGGCCGCCAGGGTCGCCGCCACCGTCGAATTGACGTCGCCGACCACCAGCACGACGTCGGGCTTGCGCTCGACGAGCAGCTGCTCGATCGCGACCAGGACCTGGGCCGTCTGCTCAGCGTGGGATCCGGAGCCGACCCCGAGATTCACGTCGGGCTCGGGGATCTCGAGGTCCCGGAAGAACGACTCGCTCATTGCCTGGTCGTAGTGCTGACCGGTATGCACCAGGATCGGCTCGAACCGGTCGCGCCGTTTCGCGAGCTCCTTCATCAGGGGCGCGATCTTCATGAAGTTGGGCCGCGCGCCGGCGACGGCGAGCAGGCGGATACGGCGATGGGGGGAGTCCAGCGGTCGCGCGGCGGGCATTCGGGCATCTCGGCAGGGCGGTGTGGCGGTTGATGGCAGGTCGTCAGACTGTTGTAGCCGGTCGACGGAGTAGGGGTCGACCGGCCAGGCAGAGTTGCCTACCAGGCTCCAATGGGTCCCGGGTCCTCGCGGGGATACTCGGGTCTCCACCGGCCCCTCTTTAGCACCCCGGCAGCGCGAATCGGGACTGCTGCCACGAGGCTGTCTGCGAATCTTCCCGGTTTCTGGATCCGTCGGCGGAGTCGATCCCGTATCCAGTGTTCCGCCGATCGGAATCCCCCAAAGACTCGGGTCCGGGCCGCCGATGATCACGGAACGGAATTTCCCAACGGGATGTCAGATATCCAAATTCGGAACTCTTTTTCACAATCTTCGTAAAAGAAGAGCCACCCCTGGCTACGTTCGGGCCACTTACGAGCGCAGAATCCGGTCGGTCGTTCGAAGAACAGGGCTTTAACAGGCCCTGAGGACACGATCTCGTGGCGAATTGCATTCACCAGCCCGAAACGATCAGGGAGCACCTGCGCTGATGGCCGACCGCGTGACGGTCCTCGTGATCGACGACGATCCGAGCATTCGCGATTACCTCGAGACCCTGGCCACGCGCCAGGGCTATGGGGTCTACACCGCGACGGATGGCGAGTCCGCACTCGCGGGACTCGACCGCACGCGCCCCGACCTGATCACCCTCGACACCGTCCTGCCCGGGATGGACGGCCTCGAGACCCTCCGCCGCATCAAGCAGCGCATCCCGGAAGTACCCGTGATCATGCTCTCCGGCCACGGCCAGGCCCGCACGATCGTCGAGGCCATGCGCCTCGGGGCCACGGACTTCCTGCGCAAGCCCTTT
>JANNQH010000853.1:0-24710 GCA_031400655.1 Deltaproteobacteria bacterium
TTTCACCGGCAACACCCGGCTCGCCAGGGCCTGATAGTCGGCCGAGCGGCCGAGAACCTCGAGGCCGATGCCGCTCTGGATCTCGGCCAGGAGCCTCGGGTGGACGTTCCGGTGGCGCGCGACGCCCGCTTCGACGCGGAAGCCGGCGACGCCGGCGGTCGCCGGAAAGCGGACCTCGACAACGCTATTCGGGTCGGGGCGCACGCGCGTCTGCACGAAGAGCCCCGTCGGCGCCAGATCGCGTACGACGGCGGGATGGGCCTGCCGATCCACGATGAGCTCGCAGGTCAGGCGGTGCTTCGTGCGGCTCGAGCGTCGTTTTTCCATACCGGTGAGTCGCACGTTCCGCCCGGAGGTGACGGGCCGAGCGGGCGCAAGTCGCATGCAATTGCCGGCCCGAAACGCGCTACCCCGCCGCCTAGGCAGAGCAGCTCAGCTCCGCAGCGGCGAGAGACTCGCGCCCTCGCACATGCCGAGCGCCCCCTCCATCAGCGCCTCCTCCCGGCACGCGTGGCGATGGAAGTACTGCACGAGGGCTGCGTCGTGGTCGGGGCCGACCTTCCGGACGAAGGCGTCGACCTCGCGGTGGCCGTCGTGCACGCTCCGGGGCCTTCGGCCGAGGAGCGCACCCATGTCGTCGAGCTCCTGGGCCTCGAAGGCGTCGCCCTTGCGCTCTGCCGTCCGGAGGTGACGTGCGAGGCGGCTCGTGAACCACATGCGGTTCTTGAGGAACGGATCCTGGATCGCGGGCGCCTGCTCCTTTTCCAGATTCTCGAGCAACATGTCGTAGTAGGCCGAGAAGCGGCTCGCTTTGCCCTCGGGCAGGTCGACCGGGGCGAGCTCGAGACCGATCGCCTCCGCCAGGACCTCCGCCGTCGTCCGCATGTAGAAGACGTGCTGGGCGATCCATTCGGCGTGCTCGATCCCCGCGTGCAGGTTCTCCATCACGGGCGCCAGCGAAAGGGGGACGAGGGCCTGGGTCTTCACGCTGTAATAGAGAAGCGTGTCGAAATCGATCTCACGACCCGAGAGCTCGGCATAGCGCGCGAGGCGCTCGGGAAATCGGCCGAGAGGCGTATAGAGGTCCCGCGAGCGCACACAGGCGAGGTCCGTCATCGGATCGGCCAGATGGGCCAGCTCGAAATCGACCAGCGCCGTCACCTTCCCGTCCGCGAACATCAGGTTGCCAGGCCCGGTATCCCCCTGGCAGAGAACCGGTCGGACGGGCTTGCGGGGCACGTTTCGCCGCAGCCACTGACAGGCGAACGTGAGCAGCGGCAGCTGCTCGCGCACGGCGCCCTCGTAGGTCGACTGCCAGACGTCAAGGTCGTGCAGCGCGAGCTCTTCCGGCGTGCCCGGAATGCGTAGGCCGATCGCCTCGAATTTTCGGGCGTCGACCGAATGCAGCTCCGCGAGAAGCTCGAGGAAGCTCTCGAGAATCGACTCGCGCTCCGCTTCGTCCTTCACGTTGTTGAAGTCGTCCCGCCCGTCGATGTGGGCGAGCACCGCCGCCTGCGGATCGTCGTGGAACGCGAGCACCTGCGGCACTCGAATGCCCTCGCGGTGGAGCACCTCGAGGATGCTGGCCTCGCGGCGGGTGGAGTAGATTCGCGTATAGGAGAACGATTCGTCTCGGGTTCCACGGACGTAGGTCTTGAGCTCCTTCCCGTCGACTTCGAGATCGACGAACCAGGCAAAGCGTCCACCGGATTCGCGCCCCTGGCGCCGGCGACTGACGATGCGCCCGCCGAATCGCTTCTCCAGCCAGGGGAAAATCACCTCCCAGCGATCTCGGCTCTCGTCCGGCATCCCGTCCTCCTTCGCACCCACGTTGCGTTCGCGATCTGCTTTCCGTTCTACTTCCCCGATCTGAACGGAGCGGTGAGACTATACCCACCCCACACGCACCGGTGGTTGCCCGCACTGCCCAGCAGAGATTCGATTTCGCGCGCGACCCGGGCCGTGAAACCGATGCGGATCACTTCGCGCTCGCTATGCTGCGCGCGTTCCCCAACCACTCGAGCGAGATCCCAGATCCGAATGTCCGCGACCGAGCTCGTCCGTCTGGTCCGAGACGGCGACATCGCCACGCTTCTATTCAACGATCCCGAACGCCGCAACGCCATGACGCGTGCGATGGGCGAGACGTTTCGCGATCACGTGGCGGATCTCTGCCGCGACGACTCGCTGCGCGCGGTCGTCATCTCGGGAAACGGGCGCGCCTTCTCGGCCGGCGGTGATCTCGACATGCTCGAGCGACAGGCAGAGGCCGGCGCGGCGGCCCCCGGCAAGGCGTGGCGCGGGATCCGCGACGAGATGAGCAGCTTCTACAGACTGTTTCTCGCGGTGCGCGACCTGCCGTGCCCCTCGATCGCGGCCGTCCAGGGCGCGGCAGTCGGGGCCGGACTCTGCGTCGCGCTGGGATGTGACCTTCGTTATGTCGCAAGCGAGGCGCAGCTCGGCCTCAACTTCGCGAAGCTCGGCGTGCATCCCGGGATGGCGGCGACCTGGACACTGCCCCGCCTCGTCGGCTCGGCCCAGGCCGCGGAGCTCCTCTTCACGGGCCGGCTCATCGACGGCGCTGAGGCCCACCGGATCGGGCTCGCGAACCGCGTCCTGGCTTCCGCCGAAGTGCTCGTCGCCGCGCAGCAGACGGCCCGGGAGATGGCCGCGAACGCGCCGATCGCCGTGCGGGCCATCAAGCGCGCCCTGCAACGGAGCGAGGCGGCTTCCCTGGAAGACCAGCTGCAATTCGAGGCCTCCGAGCAGGCTCGGAGCTTCGAAACCCGGGATGCCCGGGAAGGAATCGCCGCCATCCGGGAGCGCCGCTCGCCCCGGTTCACCGGACGTTAGGCAGGGAAGCGAGTGGGGCTCAAGTCCCGCGTGCAGATTTCGATAGAGGCCTGTGATGGAAATTTTCGAGCGAGAGAGCGGCATCGCCGCCCAGCTCGGCTCGGCAACCAAGAACGTGTCTGGAAGGAATTTTCGTGACCCGCGCACTGCGCAGCCAGGAGCTCTGGCTCACCCTCACCTACCTCGGGCTGCTCCTGCTGATGGCCAAGGGCTTCGCGAGCTGAAGTTGCTCTCGGGACCCCCGCCCGGTGGCGCCTCGAACCCCGCACCGGCGGCCAGCCCCGCCCCTCGACCTACGCGGGCAACGCTTCCGTCACCCCGCAGATTTCACTCGCATTGAAGAAGTACGAGATCTCGACGCGCGCCGTTTCGGGCGCATCCGAGCCGTGGGTCGCATTCTGCTCGACGTCGGTTCCGAAATCGCCGCGCAGCGTGCCCTTCGGCGCCTGGAGCGAGTTCGTCGGACCCATCAGGTCTCGCCACTTCTTGATCGCGCCCTCACCCTCGAGGACAAGCGCCACGACCGGGCCGGAGCTCATGAACTTGACGAGGTCGCCGAAGAACGGGCGCGCCTTGTGGACGGCGTAGAAGCCCTTCGCCCCCTGCTCGGAGAGCTGGAGCTTCTTGATGGCCATGATCTCGAGACCGGCGGCCTCGATTCGCGCCAGGATCTGGCCGGCGACCTTCTTCTTCACGGCGTCGGGTTTGATGATGGCGAAGGTGCGCTCGACCGCCATGGCGGGTTCTCCTCGATTGGGGGCGGTCGCCTAACATGCGGGCGACCAGCGTTCGGTTCGGTTACAGGGTTGCCGCGGCCGGGGTCAGGCCCGCCCGCGCGGGCGCGGATCGTAGCGGATCGACATCGCTCCGCCGCCCAAAGAATCGCGCCTCAGCCATCGTCCGGGCGGATCCGCAGGACGACCTTCCCGAAATGGCTGCTCGCCTTGAGCATCCGGTGGGCTTCCGGAGCGTCCGCGAGCGGGAACACGCGGTGGATCACGGGCCGGATCCGCCCGGCGTCGAAGTCCACCCCGAAGCGGGTCCGGAAGGCCGCGACAATGGCTGCCTTCTGGCCGGCGCTGCGCGTCCGGAGCGTCGACCCGATCACGCGCAGCCGGCGCGCGAGCAGGACCCCGAGCGGGATCTCGGCCTTCGCCCCGCCCATCAGCCCGATCACGACCAGGGCACCGTCGTCGGCCAGCGCGCGGAGATTGCCCTCCAGATAGGACGCCCCGATCGAGTCGAGCACGACGTCGACACCGCGGCCACCTGTCGCGTCGCGCGCGACCTGCGCCCAATCCTCACTGCGATAGTTCGGGGCGGCATCGGCCCCGAGCTCGAGACAGCGGCGGCATTTCTCGTCGCTGCCCGCGGTGGCGATGATCCGGCAGCCGGCGCGCTTCACGAGATCGATGGCGGTCGTCCCGATCCCGGATCCGCCGCCGTGGACGAGAACGCTTCCCCCGGTCGGAAGCGCTCCGAGCTGGAAGACGTTGAGGAACACGGTGAGCAGTGTCTCGATCGAGCCCGCCCCCTGCTCGAAGGAAACCCCGTCGGGCAGCCGCATCACTGACCCCGCATCGACGACCGACTCCTCCGCATAACCTCCCCCCGCCAGCAGCGCCATCACCCGTTCGCCCGGTCGGAAGTCCTTCACGTCGGGCGCGATCTCGGCGATTCGGCCCGCACACTCGAGCCCCAGGATCGGCGAGGCACCCGCCGGCGGCGGATAGAACCCCTGCCGCTGCAGCAGATCCGCCCGATTCACACCGCAGGCGACGTTCCGGATCCGCACCGTCCCGGGCGCGAGCGCAGGGCTCGCCGTCTCGCCGAGCTTCATACACGTCTCGTCGCCGGGCTTGTCGATCAGGATGGCTTTCATGGCGGCGGCAAGCTTAGTGCAGCTCGCGCGAGTCGTGAGCGGTGTGCGCTGCGCGCGTGCATGCCATCACCGGCGCGATCACGCGGTCCTGCCGATGGCCCTGTGATGGCCCGCCCTCCCTCGACGCCTCCGCAGCGCCCGACCGATTCGATCCGCCAGCGCGGGTCGCGGGGGCACAGGCTCGCGTCGCGCGGGGTCGTCTCGGGGATCGCCCTGATCGCCCTGGTCTTCGCTGCCGTGTCCAGCGCGTCGAGAGCGCACGCCGCGGGAGCGGCAGACGCTGCGCCCACCTCATCGCTGCTCAGCCAGCGAGTCGCCGAGCAACCGCTCGATCTCCGCTGGCGCGCCAGGGGCGTCGCCTTCGTCGACCTGCCCTTCGGCCTGCGCGCCCGTTACGAGGCACAAGCCCTGCACCGCCTCGCCGAACGCGACGGCCTCAGCCCCACCTTCTTCGATCTCCCGACCGGCGGTGCTGCCGCGCCGCGCCGCGCGCGGCTGCTCGAGAGTCGTTTCGCCCTTTCACGCGTCCTGGCGCAGCACCTGGAGCTCGAGCTGTCGTGGGCCGCGCGAAGCCCGCTCTCGATGGTTGATCTGCTCTGGATCGAGGACCAGCGCGTCGCCGCGATGATCCGCTTCGTCCCCTGAGCCGACGTCGCCTACCCTGCGCCAGCGGGGGTCCCATCGCGGCCGCCGGACAGGGAGTCGGGCGTCTTGGACTGGAGCAACGAAGCGGTGAAGACCCTGGCCCGGGAGCAACCCGAGCTCGAGCTGGGAAACCTCGTGCCGCTGCTTCGCCTCGAGTCGATTGCACGCTCGTTCGAGGCGTTGCAGCGAAGTGTGCTCGAGCCATTCGAGCTCGCGGCGAGCGATTGGCGCGTGCTCGCGGCTCTGCGACATCCCGGAAGCCCGCCCTCCCAGAGCCCGAGCCAGCTCGCCACCCGCCTCGGCCACACCACCGGCGGCATGACCAAGATCCTGCGCCGCCTCGAAGCGCGGGACTTCGTCGAACGCCGGGCAGATCCCGAGGATGGCCGCGGCTTCCGCGTCGAGGCCACACCTCGCGGCAGCGCGATCTGGGAGCGCGTCCTGCTGGGCCTCGCCGCCGCGGCCGACCAGCGACTGGCCTCGCTTCCCCGGCAGCAAAGGGACGAGATCGGGAAGGCCCTCGCGCAGCTCGCCGCGAGCTTCGAGGGCGAGAGCCGCCCCCGCTGAGCCCGGCTAGCGATCCGTGCCCCGGGCCCGCGCCAGGTCCGCGCCGACGTAGCGCGCACCGAACAGGCAGATCACCGTCGAGATGAGGGGCGTCAGCGTCGGAACGAGCAGCGAATAACGCAGGGCGTCCTGCGCGAAGCGAGCCTCGAAGCGGTCGGCGATCACACCCACCAGCAGCGGGCCCGCCGCAAGGCCGACCAGCGTCGTCACGAGGGTCGAGACGGCAGCCGCGAAGGCCCGCATGCGGAGCGGCGAGATCCCCTGGATCGTCGACATGAAGGGCGCCGTGTAGGCCCCGCCGATCACCGATCCGAACAGGCCCCAGACGAGGGCCACGGGCATCGTCGCGAGTCCGGCTGCGACCATGAACGGGGGCATCGGGATCAGATCCGTCTCGGGCCAGAGCAGGAAGATCGTCAGGAGCGGAACACTGACGAGATGCGCCAGGGCCGGAACCCACAGGAACCACCGTGTATCACGGGCTCCGAGACGATCCGCGAAATAGCCGCCCAGGAAGATGCCGAACATCGACGGCAGCGGCGCCGTCAGGAAATACCAGGCTCCGGCCTCGAACTGGCCCATGCCATAGGTCCGCATCAGGAAGGCCGGCTCCCAGAGATTGCGGCCCATCGACGAGAAGAGCGAGAAGGCGTTCGCGGCGAGGATGAACTGATAGGTGCGCATCGAGAGCAGGAGCTTCAGGTTGGGCCAGAGTGCGGTCGCCCCCGCCTTGCGCCCCTCGCTGGCGCCGCGGACCGGCTCCTTGACCGTGAAGCGGTAGGCGATCGCGAGGAGGATGCCGGGGAGGCCGGCGGCGAGGAACGCGTTACGCCAGCCGTAGTGCTCGGAAACCCAGCCGCCAAGGACCATGCCGATCCCCATCCCGAGGACCGCCCCGATCGAGACGACGGAGATTCCCTTCGCGCGCTTGGCCGGCGTCAGGTAATCCGACAGCATCGACACGGAAGGCGAGGTTCCGCCCGCCTCGCCGACGCCGACGCCCATGCGCGCGATGAAGAGCTGGGCGTAGCTGGTGACGAATGCGGTGCTGCAGGTGAAGAGACTCCAGACGAGCAGCGACCAGGCGACGATGCTCCGCCGGACGCCGGTCGTGTCGGCATAACGACCGAGCGGGAGGCAGAGGATCGTGTAGACGACAGCGAAGGCGGGGCCGAGGAGCCAGCCCATCTGGGTGTCCGTGAGCTGGAAATCCTGCTTGATCGGCTCGACCAGGATCGAGAGGATCGTGCGGTCGACGTTGCTGAAGATCATGGTCAGGAGGACCATGAAGAGCACATAACGCGTGTAGAGCGGCGGGTAGGGATCGGCAACGAAGCCGGGCGAAGCGGGGCTCGGGGAAGCGGGACGATCGACGTTCACGGGGCCTCCAGCTGGAACGACCTCGTCGCCGACGCCCGAGGCGCGCAGACGCTCCCCTCGCTCAGTCCCTGGATCGCCGGCGGACGATAGTGAAGGCGTCGCTCGGCGCATCCGTTTTGCCCGGCCGCGCTCCCGCGTTAGGATGCGCGCTGCCCGCCGAAGTCGGCCGGAAGGTCGCCGGTGAACACACACCGTTCACGGGAGGAAAGTCCGGGCTCCGCAGGACAGGGAGGTCGGTAACACCGACCCGGGGTGACCCGAGGGAAAGCGCCACAGAAAAGACACCGCCGATGGCGCGCCGCTCGCAAGAGCAGCGCGCACAGGCAAGGGTGAAATCGTGGGGTAAGAGCCCACGCGCGACAGCCGGGTGACCGGCGGCGAGGCAAGCCCCTCCCGGAGCAAGCTCGAATAGGGATGCCGTCGAGAGCGGTCCGCTCGATCGCCCGCGCGCAAGCGTGGGCGCGGTGTCCGGGTGAGAGTGCTCGAGCCGCCTAGCAATGGTCGGCCTAGAGGAATGACTTTCATCGCGCCCGGGGCAACCCGGGCGCGGGACAGAACCCGGCTTACAGGCCGATCCGGACCTCGCGTCCGGACCTTCAGGAGGAAGCCTTCGGGCCATACCTGGAGCGCTTCGACGGGCATCGAAGGCGTGAGAGGGCGTGAGAAGGCGTGAAAAGTCAGAGGTCGCAGCGCAGGCAATGGAGCTGCGCGCGGCGTTCGGGGTCGTAGTCGTCCCACTTCTGCTTCGGCACCTCGTCGGGACGCACGCTGCGGAAGCCGTGATTCTCGAAGAAGGTCTTGACGCGGTCCGACGTGGTGCAGCCGAACACGTAGCGGAGACCCTGTTGGCGCGCGTGGTCGATCGCGTAGCGGACGATGTGACCGCCTGCGCCCTCGCCGATGTAGCGCGTGAGGGCGAACAGCGAGGCCACCTCAAGCGCACCGTCCTGCTCGTAGGGGAGGAGCGCACCCACGCCGGCCAGGTACTGGCCTTCGATGAAGACCCCGACCCCATGCGCCAGCACGGCGTCCCGTGCGTCGGGCCCGCGCGGCACCAGGAATCCGTCGGCCTCGCCCCGGGCGATCAGATCGTGGGCCGGGTCATAGTCGTCGATCGCGAGCCGTCGGACCTCCGCGTAGCGGTTGCGCGTAAAGAAGATACCGGCGCCCGCGTAGGTGAAGAGCTCGAGCGCCAGGTCCTGCGCGGCACAAACGTTCACCGCCGAAACGCCCCCTTCGATCATCCGCCGGATGGTCTCGAGCAGGCTCCGCCGCCCGGGTATCACCCGCAGCGCCCCGTTCTCCGGCATCTGGGCCGCCCCGATCGCAGCGCCCGGCGAGGCATCCGTCGCGAGCTCCGAAGCGGGAATGGGCGAAAGCAGTGGCTCGAGGTGGGCTAGATCCACGACAGAAATCCGACCCGGGCCCTCGAGGCGTTCGACAGGGGGCGTCGACTGGATCCAGACGAGCTTCGAGAGCCGGAGCATCAGGACCGCTCGCTCGCAATCGGTCTCGAACTGCTCCCGCGAGACCCGCATCCCGGCGCTTCCGTTCTCGCGCAGCTTGCGCCAGAGGCGCGGTCCGGCGTTCTCCTCGTCGAGCTGGACGGGTGGACCACCACCGGCAATCGCGAGCATCTCGTCCTGGGGGCTCAGGACGACGACCTGGGACTCGTTTTTCACGAGCTCGTCGATCACGCTGGCCAGCGGCTCACTTTCGGGATTCTCCTCGGCAGGCCAGGCGATCCCGATCGTGCGGCCGTGGAACTCCTCGAGGTAGAACTCGCGCTCGCTGAAGGTTCGGTCCGGGTTCGACATGGCCGCATTGTTGCGGATTTCATCCGCGTCGCACGCGATCCCGCCCCCGATTCGACGATTCCGTTCCCAGGCCGACACACTACCGCCCGGACGCATCCGGCCTGCCGATCCGGCGTCGAAAATCGACCCGAGGTCGCGAATCACGGGAGGGTTTCGACACATCTCCGATGATCCAGCCACACCTCCATGAACGCAGCGACTCGCAGAGAGTTTGAAACCGGGAAGGCTCGCAGTTGCACCTCTCACGTACGGGGGACGGACGGGGGACGGACCGATTGCTCCAGATTCGATCGCTCGATTCGCGCGATCGAAATCCGCAGGGAGCTGGGCATCGACCCGCTCGGACTACGAAATTTGCTGGCTAAACAGGTGAAATTCAATCAAGATCGGGCTACATCCACGCTCCTTCATCCCGCCCGGTTAGGGTCTTGGCTCGACGCGTCCCGCGCAGTGACCGAATTCGCGGCCCGGGAGTCGAGCTCATGCGGCGATCAGGAATGGCTCCGGAATACTGGAATGTGGCTCAGGTATGGATGTCCCTCGATGAGGAATCAAGGGACAGTTTGAAACACGCCCCCCTCGGGCGGTATCTCAGCGAGAATTGCACCGAGGCGGAAGAGGACGCGAGTTGAAAACGCAAGAGAAGAAGCAATCCGAAGCCCACGAAGCCATCAGCATGGGTGCCACGCCGGTCGTTGCGGCCGAGGAGCTCGATCCCGGTCGCGAGCGTCGCCCGCTGGAGTCGTACTTCCAGGAGATCGGCGGGACGCGCACGCTGAAGCGTGAAGAGGAAGTCGTCCTCGCGAAGGATCTCGAGGCGGCGACGGCGGCCCTGCGCAATTCGCTCTATTCGATCCCCGCGTCCGCCAAACATGTGGTGGCGCGCTGGGACGCTCTGCGGGCGCTCTCCCATACGGGCGCCAAGCTCTCCGAGTCCGCCGGTGACGAGGAGACGGGCGAGATCGCGGCCCGCGTCGAGCGGGCGGTGAAGAAGCTGCGCGTGATCCTCGCGGAGCGCGACGCCAAGGTCGGCAAGTCGGGCCTCGTCTACTCCCCGAATCTCGAGAAGCTCGACCAGAAGGTCATGAAGGAGATGCACAGCGCCCAGCTCTCGCTCGCGGTGCTCCACGAGCTGCGCGAGAAAAGCGTGGTGATCGCCAACGAGATGAAGAAGGCGCGCAAGCGCACGAAGAAGCTCTCGGATCTCGAGCTCGAGGCGGGCGTCGAGAAGAACCGCATGGTCGAGCTGGTCGAGTCCGTCGAAGACGCGCACGAGTCGATGTCGACGGTGAAGAACCGCTTCATCGAGCACAATCTCAAGCTCGTCGTCGCGATCGCCAAGGACTACCGCAACCTCGGTCTCTCGTTCCCCGACCTGATCCAGGAGGGAAACCTGGGCCTGATCCGCGCAGTCGAGAAATTCGACCATCGCCGCGGGTTCAAGTTCTCGACCTACGCGGTGTGGTGGATCCGTCAGGCGCTCGTGCGCGCGATCCAGAACCACTCGCGCACGATCCGGCTGCCTTCCCATGTGCACGATCGACTGCAGCGCAGCCAGCGCGTGCGCGCAGAGCTGACGGGCAAGCTCGGCCGCGAGCCCACCCCCGCCGAACTCGCGCCGGCGCTCGGGACGGACACGGAATCCCTCGAAGCCCTGGACCGCCTCTCGCGGGAGGCCATCTCCCTCGAATCGAACGTCGCCGGGACCGAGAAACGCCTCGAGGACTTCGTCCCCGACGCGACGGCCGACCGGCCCGACGGTGGCATCGACGACGACCGCATGCGCATGGGCGTAGGCTCGCTGATCGGGAGTCTGACGCCGCGGGAGCAGCTCATCCTGCGCCTGCGCTACGGCCTCGGTGGCGAAGAGGAGCACACGCTCGAGCAGATCGGTCAGTCCCTCGGACTCTCTCGTGAGCGAGTCCGACAGCTCGAGGCGCGGGCCCTCAAGAAGCTGCGCGAGACGCAGCCGGCGCAGCGACTGCACCCGATCCTCGAGCCGTGATCTTTTGATCGGGAACGGGTTCCCCCGTTCCCTGGGCGCTGAAGGCTCTTGATTGATATGGAAATCGCCTGCCTCGATCTCGAAGGGGTCCTGATCCCCGAAGTCTGGATCAATTTCGCTGAGCGGACGGGGATCGAAGCGCTGCGCGTGACGACCCGCGAAATGCCCGACTACGACAAATTGATGAAGCAGCGGCTCAAGATCCTGGCCGAGAAGAAGCTCGGGATCCGCGACATCCAGGAGGTGATCGCCGGGATGGAGCCCCTGCCGGGTGCCCAGGAGACGCTGACCTGGCTGCGCGAGCATTTCCAGGTCGTGATCCTCTCGGACACGTTTTACGAGTTCGCCGAGCCCTTCATGCGCAAGCTCGGCTGGCCGACGCTGCTCTGCCACCGCCTCGAGATCGACGAGCAGGGCATGATCCGCGACTACAAGATCCGCCAGCCCGATCCCAAGCGCGCCTCGGTCAAGGCCTTTGCGTCACTGCGCTACCGCACGATCGCGACCGGGGACTCCTACAACGATACGTCGATGCTTTCGGAAGCCGACGCCGGCATCCTCTTCCGCCCGCCGCAGAACGTGATCGACGAGTTTCCCCAGTTCCCCGTGGCGCGGGAATACTCGGAGCTGCGGGCCGAGTTCGCGAAGGCTTCGCTGCGCGATCTCTGAGTGCAGTCCGCGCGTTCAGCCTGCGGAACCCGAGAGGCTGAAGTTGCGCGTCCCGGCGTGCTTGAACATCGGATGGTCGGCAGGTTGATAGGTCGCGACGATCGCCCGGCGGGCGCGGTCCGATCGGTTGGGCTCGCTGCCGTGGACGATGTGGGCATTGAATAGGACGAGGCTGCCGGCGGGGAGCTCGGCCAGCCACTGCTCGCCGGCGTCGAAATGAGCGGGATCCGTGAAGAGCGGACCGAGCCGCGTCCCGTCCGCGAGGCCGGGCAGAAAGCCCTTTCGGTGGCTGCCGCGAACGAGCCGGAAGCAGCCGTTCTCGCGGTCGGCGTCGTCGAGGCTGATCATCACGTTGGGCAGGCGATCGCAGTGGGCGCAGGCGTGACTCCAGTAGGGCGAGTCCTGGTGCCAGCGAAAGCCCGAGCCCTCCCGCGGTCGCTTCAGGTTGAGCTTGTCCGTCCACAGGGCCACGCGCTCCGCCCCGAGCACGCCGCAAACCGGCGCCACGATGCGGGGATCGCCGAGCAGCCGGTCGAAGACGGGGTCGAGGTGGTGGAAGGGCTCGATCACCCGGATCGTCGCCGACTCGGGCGTGTGCTCGAACTGGACCGTGGCGCGGGCCGCCTCGACATAGCGGTTGCCGTCGATGGCGTAGGCGTCGCTCGGAGCCGCCACTCCCGCGGCATCGGCGGCCAGCCGGACGACCCGCTCGGCCGCGGCGCGAAGCTCTACGAGCTCCTCCGCGCTGAATACGGCTTCGCGAGCGAAGAAACCGTCCTCCCGATAGCGAAGGCGTTCCGCCTCGTGGATCCGCAATCCCAACCCGCTCTCCCGATGGAGCCCTAAGCCTGTAGCGACCGTTCAGCGCTTGCGGAAGGACTGGTTCAGCACCTTCTTGCGCAGCCGCAGCTCGAGGGGCGTAACCTCGAGCAGCTCATCGTCCTCGATCCAGCCGAGCGCTTCCTCGATCGCGACCTTTCGAGCGGGGGTGATGACGACGTTCTCGTCTTTGCTCGTCGTGCGCATGTTGTCGAGCTTCTTGGCGCGCGTGATGTTGACGTTGAGCTCCCCGGGACGCCGGTTCTCGCCGACGATCTGCCCCTCGTAGACGTCGACCCCGGGCTCCACGAAGAGCGTTGCCCGCTCCTGGATCTTGAAGATCGAGTACGGCGTCGTGCGACCCTGGTCGGTCGACACGACCGGGCCCACGCTCCGGCCCGGAAGATCGCCGGCGATGGGCTCGAAGCCCTCGACGCTGCGGTAGAGCAGGCCTTCGCCACGGGTGTCCGTCAGGAACTCGCTGCGGTATCCGAAGAGGCCCCGCGACGGGACCATGAAGCGCATGTGGACCCGGGAGCCGTGGTGCTCCATCGAGGTCATGCGGCCCTTGCGCTGGGCGAGCTTCTCCATGACCGAGCCTGCGGCGGTCTCGGGAATGTCGGCGACGACCTCCTCGACCGGCTCGCAAGACTTGCCGTCCACGATCTGCACGATGATCTCCGGCCGCGAGACGGCGAACTCGAAGCCCTCACGTCGCATCGTCTCGATCAGCACTGCGAGCTGGAGCTCGCCACGACCCGACACGGCAAAAACATCCTGCCGCTCGGTCCGCTCGATCTTGATCGAGACGTTCGACATCACCTCGCGATCGAGCCGATCCCCGATCTGGCGGCTCGTCACGTACTTGCCGTCACGGCCGGCGAAAGGCGAGTTGTTGACCGAGAGGTGGATTCGGATCGTCGGCGGGTCGATCGCGATGCGCGGCAGCGCCTCGGCCTTGCCGGGCTCGCAGACCGTGTCCCCGACGTCGATCGTCTCGACGCCCGCCACGATCACGATGTCGCCAGCCCGGGCCTCCTCGATCTCGACGCGGTGGATGCCGCGGGTCCCGAAGAGCTTGGTGATGCGGAACGAATCGGAGCCGCCGTCCTCGCGGACCCGGATCGCGGTCATCCCCCGCTGCATCTTTCCGCGCATCATGCGGCCGATCACGAGGCGCCCGACGAAGGAGTCGTAGCCGAGCGTCACGGCCTGGAACTGGAGCGAGCCCTCTTCGTCGACCATCGGCGTCGGCGCATAGCGCAGAATCGTATCGAGGACCGGCGTCAGATCCTTCATCTCGCCGCCGTACACGAGGGACGCGACGCCCTGCTTCGCCGAGCAGTAGATCACCGGAAACTCGAGCTGCGTATCGGTGGCTCCGAGCTCGACGAGCAGATCGAAGACCTCGTTGACGACCTCTTCGGCGCGCTCTTCGGGGCGATCGATCTTGTTGACGACGAGAATCGGGCGCAAGCCGTGGGAGAGCGCCTTGCGCAACACGAAGCGCGTCTGCGGCATCACGCCTTCGTAGGCATCGCAGAGCAGCAGCGCCGCGTCCGCCATGCCGAGCACGCGCTCGACCTCGCCCCCGAAATCCGCGTGGCCCGGAGTATCGACGAGCTGGATGCGCACGCCCTGGTACTCGATCGAGGTACTCTTCGATTGGATCGTGATGCCGCGCTCGCGCTCGAGGTCGCCGGAGTCCATCACGCGTTCGCCGACGTTCTCGTTGGCGCGGAAGGCGCCGCAGGTGCGCAGCAGACCATCGACCAGGGTCGTCTTGCCGTGGTCGACGTGGGCGATGATGGCAACGTTGCGCAGGTCTTTTCGGGCAGCGATCGGGGACATAACGATTCTCGTCTCTCGGAGTGGCCGGGGGTTCTAGGGGCCAGGCGCGTCATCGGTCGGCCGACGGACGTCCTGATCGGAATTGTTTCGCCGTGAATCCCGGCGAATAGATCGCACGGGGTCGATGCCGGGGATTTGGTTGGATCGAACTCGACACACGAGACCGGGCCGCCTCGCGACCGTGTCCGTCGTGCCCATCCTGCCCCGCGTCCCGGCTTCGATTTCCTTCCAAAAGACCTTCGAAAAGACCTTCGAATTGGACCTCGAACCGCGGCGCCCCCGCCTGAGGCGCGCGCAGGCTAGCAGAGCCCCCGCCGAATTCCCCTTTTGACCGAATTTTCACAGCCCGCGGACGCCGACCGGCCGATCGACCGCATAGCCTTCGGCCGCATTCGACGAGCCCGGCGAGCGACCCC
Source organism: Deltaproteobacteria bacterium (assembly GCA_031400655.1). Taxonomy (GTDB): domain Bacteria; phylum Myxococcota_A; class UBA9160; order UBA9160; family UBA4427; genus UBA4427. The sequence continues at coordinate 14,905 of JANNQH010000853.1, forward strand.
GGGGCGGGCGCGCACCGGAGTGCGAGGAGGATTCGGTGAGCGACCTGCCCGTCCGTGAAATGCCCCGCGCGAGCACCGCGGTCCGGGTCGACGGTCTCTGGCAACGCCATGGTGTGATCTCGGCCACGATCTACTGGGCGATCCACGCGGGCTGTCTACTGGCATTCTGGGCCGGCTTCGGCCGCTTCGAGATCGCCCTCTGCCTGGGCCTCTTCTGGATCCGCCTGTTCGGGATCACCGCCGGCTACCACCGTTATTTCTCCCACCGCGCCTTCAAGACGAGCCGCGCCTTCCAATTCGTGCTGGCCCTGCTCGGCTGTGCCGCCACCCAGAAGGGCCCCCTCTGGTGGGCCTCCCATCATCGCCGCCACCACGCCTACTCGGACCAGCCCGGCGACGTCCATTCGCCGCGCGAGGGCTTCTGGTGGGCCCATCAGGGCTGGATCTTCGACGACCGCTCTTCGCCGGTCGAGGTCGCGCGCATCCCCGACCTGATGGGCCATCCCGAGCTCGTCTGGCTCGATCGCTGGCACATCGCCGTGCCGCTGGCCCTGGCCCTCGGATGCTATGCCGTGGGCGGTTTCGCAGGCCTCGTCTGGGGCTTCTGCATCTCGACGACGCTGCTCTGGCACGCCACCTACACGATCAACTCCCTCTCCCACCGCTTCGGCTCCCAGCGCTACGCGACCGGCGACGACAGCCGAAACAACCTCTGGTTGGCGCTCCTCACCCTCGGCGAGGGCTGGCACAACAACCACCACCACTTCATGGCCTCGGCCCGCCAGGGTTTCTACTGGTGGGAAATCGATCCGACCTACTACCTGCTGCGAGGCCTGTCCCTCGTCGGGATCGTATGGGACCTCCGGGAGCCCCCGGCACGGGTGCTGCAGCCGAGCAGCGCGCAGGACGCGACGCGCCAGGCGGCGTGAGCCTGTGCCGGATCGTCTCCGCGCCGATCCCGCTATCCGTCGATGCTGCGCGGAGCGATGCTGCGCGGATCTTCGCTGCTCGGGAAGAGCAGTGACACGCGGGCGCGGTTGCCGGCGTTGTGGAGCTCGACCCGCCCGCCAGCGTCCTCGGCGAGCACCCGCACGATCGCGAGCGCGAGTAGACGGCCCCGCAGCGAATGGACGCCACGTTCAGCCTCGCCCTCGAAGGCCTCGCCCGGAAGTTCGCAGACGAGCTCGAGCTCGGCCTGCCGCCGCGCGAGCCGAAACGTGATCGGCCCGGGGGTCGACGGCAGCGTGTCGGGCGAGCCGACCAGCGCGAGCAGGAGCGCGTGAAGCCCCTCGATCGCCGGCCCTCGCTCGTCCCGATCACACTCGATCTCGACCTGTACGACCCGTCCACCGACGCCCTCATCCTCGAGCTGCCGCCGTACGCCTTCGAGCAATCCCGCCCAGGCGGCGCCCGGCGCCGGGCGAGCACCCGGCGCCAACAAGGGCCGCAGCAGCGCAAGCAGCGGCCCCGCCTGGCCCGCCAGCGAATCGATCGCCAGCGAGGCCTTCGCGAGGCCGCGAACGCCGAGTTCTTCGTCGAGCAGATGGGCCTCGAGGCGGATCCCGGCGAGCTGGTTCCCGATCTCGTGTGCGATCGCAAAGACGAGCGCGTGTCGTTCGGTCGTGTCGTGCATCGACCGCGAAGTTGCCGCGTCGGACCCGCCTCGTACAATGGCCCCGCGCGAGAACGCCCCGAGCGCCCACAAAAGACGCACGCGACCGCGACCGTGCGCTGGAGACCCAGGCAAACCGTGAAGATCGCCTTCCTGCGCGGCCGTGACCATCACCGGATCGGGGGCTTTGCCCTCGAAGGGCTCGGCCGGGTCGCCGTCGCGCTCTCGCGGGGCGGTGCGCGCAAGACCTACGACCACACCGATCCGAACGAGGACTGCGCGGCCTTCGCCGTCGGCGAGGGCGGCGAGCTCGTGATCGCCGCCGACGGGCACCACGGGGATCTCGGCTCGGAAGCCGCCATCGAGGCGATCCTCGCCGATTTCGCCCCGCGCGTGCTCGCCGCCGCCGCCCCCACCAGGAGTCCCGACGCCTGGCGCGAGCTCGCCTTCGATGCGCTGCTGCGTGCCAATCGAGCCGTCCTCGAGATCGCCGGGAAGAAGCAGATCCAGCCGGCACCCACGACCCTCGTGCTCGCCGTCCTGCGCCCGGCAGACGACCTGCTGCTGCACGCCTCCCTCGGCGACAGCCACCTCTTCGCCATCGACGCTGCCGGCGCAACCGAGCTCGGCGGCCGGGACCCGGAGTGGAAGTTCACGCCATTTCTCGGCTACGAGCAGGCGAGCCGCGAGCTGCTCGAGCGTTATGCGCGGGTGGGCGTACGCGGGCTCTCGGATCTGCGCGCCGTCGCCCTCGTCACCGACGGCCTCTCCGAACGCGGAATCGGCGTCGAGGACCCGGCGCGCACGGTGCACGAGTGCATCGCGCGGATCGAGGCCGGAACGGCGGCCGATCTCTCCGCCGTGCGCGCCTGTCGCTCGATCGTGGATGACGCGATGAGCGCGCACCGGCGCCAGAAGGCGGGCGACAATCTCGCCTGCTCGGTCGCCTGGCTCGAGCGTTAGGCGATCAAGACCCGACGAGCCCCGCGACCCGCTCCCCGATTGCGAGCGCCGCGGTGAGACCGGGCGACTCGATCCCGATGCAGGCGACGAAGCCCGGTGCGCCGTGGGGCGTCGCCTCTTCGATCACGAAATCGCGGAAGCCCTGGCCGGGGCCGGCGAGCTTGGGCCGAATGCCGGCGTAGTCGGGCACGAGGGAGGCCGCCGCGAGACCCGGCAGGTAACGCTTGGCCGCGTCGCGAAAGCTCGCCGCCTTCGCGGGATCGACGCCGAAGTCGAGCCGATCGACGTACTCGGTATCGGGGCCGAAGCGGACCCGGCCCGCGAGGTCGAGGGTCGCATGAATGCCGAGCCCCGCCTGCTGGGGCACCGGATACACGAGCCGCGAAAGCCGCACGCGCGAGCCCGGTGCGAGACCGAAGTAGTCGCCCTTGCAGAGGTGGAGCCGCCAGCCGAGGGCATCGACGTCGAGTCCGGCGAGTCCGGCGATCGTATCCGCCGCGAGTCCGGCCGCATCGACGACACAGCCCGCGTCGATCGCCTCGCGCTTTCCCTCAGCATCCAGGACGTCGACCTGCCAGCCGAAGGATCGCCGGGCGAGGCCGTCGACGCGGCGCCCGCAGAGAACGACCGCGCCCGCTGCCTCGGCCTCTGCCTCGAGGGATTGGCAGAAGGCATGGGCGTCGACGATGCCGGTCTGCGTCGAGTGCAGCGCGACCTGCGCCTCGACCTCGGGCTCGAGGCGTGCGCTGGCGGCACGGTCGAGCAGCTCGAGCCCCTCGACGCCGTTCGCGAGCGCGCGCCGTTGGAGATCCTCGACGATCCCGACCTCGGCCTCGTTCGTCGCGACGACGAGCTTCCCGAGCCGCCGGTGCGGGACTCGCTTCGCTTCACACCAGGCGTAGAGTGCACGCCGCCCGGCGATGCAGAGCGCCGTCTTCAGGCTGTCCGCGGGGTAGTAGATGCCGGCGTGGACGACTTCGCTGTTGCGGCTCGTGATGCCGCGGGCGATGCCCGGCTCGGACTCGAGCACGAGCACCGAACGGCCCGCCGAAGCAACGGCCGCGGCACAGGCCAGTCCGACGACGCCGGCTCCGACGACGACGACGTCGAAGCCCGCACGGTCAGCGCTGCGCGTCAGAGGCTCTCTCCGAACTCGCCGCGGTAGCGCTCGCGAATTGCCGCGAGATCGAGCTCGATGCTCTGCGGTCCCTGACGAGCGACCTTGAGCGCACCCATCAGGCTGCCGAGGCGCGCGCCCTGCTCGAGCGGGAGCTTGTGGGACAGGGCGTAGAGGAGACCCGCGCGGTACGCATCGCCGCAGCCGGTCGGATCGACGGCCTTCGCAGCCTTCACCGGGCGGATCTCGCTGCGCACGGACGCGAGAGCGAGGTCCGAGTCGAGACCGCCGCGGCGCACGAGGGAGCCGTCCTCGCCCCGCGTCACGATCAGCGCCCCCACCCGCTCGGCGATGCCGTCTTCGTCGAGGCCCGTCTTCTCGCGCGTGAGCTCCCACTCGTACTCGTTCACGATGTAGATCGTGGCCCCCGTGAGCGAGTCGAGCAGCGCCTGTTTGTCGAGGATCGGAAGCCCCTGGCCCGGGTCGAAGATGAACGGCAGCGGCCGCGCTTTCTGATCTCGGACGCCGCTGCGGTTCCGCGACTTCAGGTCGCGCGAATAGTCGAGCATCGCCTGACGCCCGTTGGGTGAGACGATCGCCGCATCGAAGGGCGTGCGGACGTCGGCGATGCGCGCCTCGTGGGCGCGGTCCATGGCACCGGGATGGAAGGAGATGATCTGGTTGTTGCTGGCGTCGGTCGTGATGAAGCAGGCGGCGGTGTACTCGTCGTCGAGCACGCGCAGGTGGTCGCGACTCACACCGCTCTTGTCCATCCAGCTCGCATACGCCCCGAGGTCCTGCCCGACGGCGGCGAGCAGGATCGGCTCGACACCGAGCCGGCACAGGTTGTACGCGATGTTCGCGCCCGTCCCGCCGAACTGCTTCGACATCGACGGCACGTGGAAGGCCACGTTCAACTTCTCGAGCTTGTCGCTCACGAAATGATTCTTGAAATGATCCTCGAAGATCATGATGTGATCGACGGCGACCGAACCGGTCACGAGCACGGCCATGGAGGGGGCATCCTTCGCGAAACGAGCGGGCCCGCAGTCTCGCCGCCCGGCCCGGGGCCGTCAACGTGCCGGAAGGTCGCGGAGCGGGACCCCGGGCAGGGCAGCGCGCGATGCTACGGTGTGCGAATGGCCATTCCCGAGCTCTTCAAGAACCAAAAACCGGTCATCTCCTTCGAGTTCTTTCCGCCCAAGACCGACGCCGGCTACCGCTCGCTCTTCGAAACGATCGAGGAGCTGAAGCCCCTTTCGCCCGGCTTCGTCTCGATCACGATGGGCGCCGGCGGCAGCACGCGAGAGAAGACGGTCGACCTCACGATCGAGATCACGAAGAAGCTCGGCCTCACGGCGATGGCCCACCTCCCCTGCACCGGCTTCCGCCCCCACGAGATCGGCGCGATCCTCGACCAGCTCTACGCCGGCGGCGTCCACGACGTGCTGGCGCTGCGCGGCGATCCGCCGCGGGAGGATCCGAATTTCGCGATCCCGAACGACGGCTTCCAGTACGCGAACCAGCTCGTCGAGTACATCGCGGACCGCGGCCAGTTCTCGATCGGCGCCGCCTGCTGTCCCGAGGTCCATCCGCAGGCGCCGGATGCCGCGACCGATCTCGTGAACCTGAAGCGCAAGGTCGACGCCGGCGCCGACTTCCTGATCAGCCAGCTCTTTTTCGACAACGCGAAGTTCTTCGACTTCGTCGAGCGCGTGCGGGCGGCCGGGGTCACGATCCCGATCATCCCGGGCATCATGCCGATCGCGACCGTCGCGGGTATCCGCCGCATGGCCGGGATGGTCGGCGCGTGCTTTCCCGGAGAGCTGGCGCGCGAGCTCGACCGCGTCGACGGCGACGACGATGCGACCTATCAGCTCGGCGTGCGCTGGGCGACGCTGCAGTGCCGCGAGCTGCTCGACCGCGGCGTTCCCGGGATCCATCTCTACACGCTGAACCGCTCGCCCGCCTCGCGCGAGATCCACCGGAACCTCTTCGGCTGATGGCGAGCCCGCTGCGCAAGCTGCGCCTCGCGGTGCTCCTCTCGGGCAGCGGCACGAGTCTCGAGAACCTCTTCGAGCAGATCGACGCGGGACTCCCCGCCGAGATCGTCTGCGTCCTCTCGTCGAAGAAGAGCGCCTTCGGACTCCGGCGCGCGGAGGCGCGCGGGATCCCCGCGATCGCCATCCCGCGCCGCGACCATCCCGACGTCGCGGGCTTCAACGACGCGCTCCACGAAGCCCTCGCCCGCTTCGAGCCCGAGCTCGTCTGTCTGCTCGGCTTCCTGTCCCCCTTCGAGCTGCGCGGACGTTATGCGGGCCGCGCGCTCAACGTGCATCCAGCGCTGATCCCCGCCTTCTCGGGCCAGGGCTTCTACGGCCACCACGTTCACGACGCGGTGCTCGCCGCCGGCGTGAAGCGGACCGGCGCCACGGTCCATTTCGTGGGCGACGCCTACGACGAGGGCCCGATCCTGCTCCAGGAAAGCGTCCCCGTCCTCGACGACGACACCCCGGATACCCTGGCCGCCCGCGTCCAGGCCCTCGAGCGAAAGCTCGTGCCCGAGGCGATCCGACTGATCGCCGAAGGCCGCGTTCGGATCGAGGGACGCCGGACGCGGATCCTGCCGCCGGCGGACGAAGCAAAACGCTGATCGCCGCTCTTCTGGCTTGACAGGAAGGCAAATAAAAGGCGAAAGTCGGGTCATGCCCCCCAGCTCTCCCGGCACCCGGCCCGGAGCCCCGGCCCGCCCTTTCCCGGAATCCATCCCGGAGACCGCCCGATCGCCCCAACCGGCGCGGAGCGGACCTCTCGAAGCTCGCGAGGGCGAGGGTGCCCTGAAGGCGCTCCTCGCCGACCTCGGCTCCCAGATCCGCCGGGGCCGCGGTCTCGCCCGCGAGGCCACGGAGCCGCTCGGCTTCTGCCCGACCGGCATCCCCCTGCTCGATGCGCGGCTCGGCGGCGGCTTTCCCCGCGGCCGGCTCAGCGAGCTCTGCGGTGCCCCGTCCTCGGGCCGGACCTCGCTCGCCATGGCTCTCCTCGCGGAGACCCTGGCCCGGGGCGCCCTCGCCGCCTGGATCGACTCCGCCGACGCCTTCGACCCGGCCTCCGCAGCCGCCTCGCTCGCGGCCCGGGGCGGCTCTCTGGACGAAGAGTGGGACGAGAGCGGGAGCGATGCGCTGCGGCGCCTGCTCTGGGTTCGGGCGCGTACGGAGAAGGAGGCGATCCGGTGCTGTGAACGGATCCTGGCGACCGAGGGCTTCGAGCTCACCCTCTTCGACCTCGCCCCTCACGCCCAGACCCAAGCCCGAGGCCGCGCGCCGCGAGCGCCCGCCGCAATCCCGGATGCTGGCTGGCTGCGACTCGCCCGCCTCGCGGCCCGCCACCGCAGCGCCCTCGTCGTCCTCTCGAACACACCCCAGGCCGGCAGCCGCGCCGAGCTCGTCCTCGAGATGCGCCGCGCGCGCGCGCGCTTCAGCGGCCCGCCTCCCCTGCTCGACGCCCTCGAAACGACGGCCGTCCTGCGCCGCCACCGCACGCGGCCGACCGGCCAGGAGGTTCCGCTCTCGCTCGATGTCGATCCCGCCCTCGATACCGCCCCCAACCCCGGCCCCGCCCTCAATGCCGATCCCCTCCGCGACTAACAAGCCCGGGCTCGCCGCGGGGCGGGTGAGGGTGGCGTGTCTGCTCATTCCGGACCTGCCGCTGCAGGCCGCCCTGCGCGCGGAGCCCGAGCTCGCGGGGAAGCCCCTCGTCGTCACGACGGGGCCGGGGCCCCGGGCCGAGATCCTGTCCGCCTCCCGCGAGGCCGTGCAGGGCGGGGTCCAGCTCGGACAGGGCCTGACCCAGGCGCGCGCGGTGCGGCCAGGCCTCGAGGTCCGGGTCGCATCACCCGTGCTCGAGCGGGCTGCCCGCGCGGCGATGCTCGACGTGGCGCTCTCGCTCTCGCCCCGGGTCGAGACGGTCGCGCGCAGCGGAGGGCTCTTCACCGCCGAAGGGGCCGTCTTCCTCGACGCAGCGGGGATCACTGCGCTGCACGAGAGCGAGAGCCGCTTCGCCTCCGTCCTCCACGCCCGCGCCGAGCGCGCGGGGCTACGCGGCTTCGTCGCCCTTGCCTGCTCCCGCGGCCTCGCGCGCCTGGCCGCCCGCCAGCTCGCGCTGAGCGCCCGCTTCGCAAGACATGCCCACGAGATCGAGACGACCCGCGTCCTCTCGCCGCAGAAGGAGCTCGCCTTCCTCGCGCCACTACCGATCGACCTGCTCGACCCCGACGACGAGACCGCCGATGCGCTCTCCCGCTTCGGGATCCACCGCATCCAGGATCTGTTGAGTCTCTCCCGCCGGGACCTCGCCGCCCGCGTGGGCCCCGCGATCCTCGAGCTCGTCGCGCGCGCGCGCGGAGAAGAGATCGAGCCGCCGCTCCAGGCGCCGCGCGCGCTCATGCTCGAAGAGGGCATCGACCTCGAGCCCGCGCTGGAAAATCTCGAGCCCCTCGCCTTCGTGCTGCGCGGGCTCGTCTCGCGATTGAGCGAGCGCCTGGCCCTGCGCGCGCTCGGTTGCGGCGAGCTGCGCATCAGCCTGCGCTTCGAAGCGGGGGGCCGCGACGAACGGCGGATCGCCCTCGCGTCGCCGAGCCAGGACGAGCGCGTGCTGCTCCGGCTGCTCCGCCAGGCCCTCGAGTCGAGACCGCCGACCTCAGCCATCGACGGGGTCATGCTCAGCTGCGAGGGGGTCCAGCTTCGCCGCGAGCAGCTCGACCTCTTCCTACCGCGGGGCCCCGACCCGAACGCCCTCGACCAGACGCTGGCCGAGCTCGGTGCGATCTGTGGCGCCGAGCGCGTCGGCTCTCCCGCCGTGGTCGACGACCACCGTCCCGACGCGTTCGCGATGCGGCCCTTCTCGGGGCGAGGTGTGTCCGAGCTCACCCAAACGAGCGCGCGGTCTACGCCGCGACTCACGCTCCGCGCCGTGCGCCCACCCGCCCGCGCCGAAGTCCGAGTCGAGGGCGGACGGCCCGTGTTCGTGCGCAGTGCAGTCAGCCAGGGTGAGGTCGTTCGGGTCGCGGGACCGTGGCGGACGACGGGGCATTGGTGGTCGGAGGCGGGTCATTTCGCCGTCGATCACTACGACGTCCAGATGAACGACGGCAACGTATTGCGGCTGTGTTTCGATTGGAAGCGGAATCAGTGGCAGGTCGATGGCCTGTATGACTAGACTCGCATTTGTCTTCGAGATCGAGGAGATCGCGTTGCCCGACCATAGACCCGAGCGGCATTCCGAATCCCGTCGGCGGAATGAATCGCGCCCAATCCCGCAACCCGATCATCCGATCGCCTTCCTGCGCGGCTTCCTCGAACGGCCGAAGCAGGTCGGCTCGATCATCCCGAGCTCCCGCTGGATGGAGCGGCGGATTACCCGCACCGCCGAGCTCGCGAACGCCCGGCTCGTGATCGAGCTCGGCCCCGGCACCGGGGGAACGACCCGGGCCCTGCTCCAGGCGATGCGCCCCGACGCCACGCTCCTCGCGATCGAGATCAACCCCGGCTTCTGCGACCTCTTGCGGGAGACGATCGACGACCGGCGCCTGATCGTGCACGAGGGCAGCGCGGCCGAGATCTCGGATGCGCTGACCAAGCACGAGCAGGGCGCGCCCGACGTGGTGCTGTCCGGCATCCCCTTCTCGACCATGCCCCGGTCGCTCGGTCTCGCGATCCTCCGCTCGGTCCGCGAGAGCCTCGCGCCGGGTGGCCGATTCGTGGCGTATCAGTTCCGCGACGTCGTCCACACGCTCGGAAAGAGGGTGTTCGGGCCGGCCTCGGTGCAGCTCGAGCTGCTCAACGTGCCGCCAATGCGGGTGTATCGCTGGGATATGCCGGTGGACGGACGCACGAACGGCGCCGGCGGCAGCGATCGTCCCTGACGGGTCCGGCCGATCCCAGGTCCTCGGCAATCGGGGTCGCTGGATTCGTTTTTCTCGCAGGTCCGCCGGATGCCCGATTCCTCACACGCCGGTGTCGTCCTCTACGCGCTCGACCTGGAGCGCGTCGCGGCATTCTACGAATGCGTGCTCGGCATGGAGCGACGCGTCTCCGTCGCCGAGCACGTCACCCTCTT
>JANNQH010000854.1:0-1524 GCA_031400655.1 Deltaproteobacteria bacterium
GAAGAAGGCGTGAGATCGGGGTCCCAGAAGACCTGGGCGTCGTAATGCGTATGGATGTCGATGAAGCCGGGGGCGACGACGAGGCCTTCGCAATCGACTTCGCTGGCACCGCGGGCATCGGATGCCGACACCTCGCCGACGATTGCAATCCGATCGCCGTCGATCAACACGTCGGCCGCCCGAGCCGGCGCGCCACTCCCGTCGACCAACTCACCACTGCGCAGCCACGTCTTCATGAGCCGACTCCATCTCCAGGTCAGGACCCGGAGCGCGGAGTTTAGCCATGAACATTCAGGCAGTCGGACTGTTCGGGGCTCGCCGCTGCCCGGGCGATCCGGTTCGCGAGATCGGCGTGGATCCCGTCGGGCAGGATGGCGGTCACGAGGACCATCGCGGGCTTGCCGCCGCTCGCGAACCAGCGGTGGGGGAGGCTCGGGTCGAAATGCAGCGTGTCGCCGCGGCTGATCTCGTAGGACTCAGCGCCGATGATCGCCTCGATGCTGCCTTCCTCGACGGCCAGCACGACCTCGCCCCGGAACTGCCAGGGCTCGGATCCCGGCATCCCGACGCCGATGCCCGCCTCGAGGCGCACGCGCCAAAGATCGAGCTGGCCACGCGGAATCGAGGCGGTCAGATGCTCGATCTCGCCCCCGTCGCCGAGGTTCGCCCGCGGGCGGTCGTCCCGGCGGAGGATCGCAACCTGGTCCCCGACCTCGACGTCGGCGAGCAGCTCGCTCGGCCGCCGACCGAGTCCGTAGGCGACCTTCAGCAAGATCGCGATCGTCGGCACCGTCTGGAGGTTTTCGACCTTGTGGATGGTGCTCGCCGAAACTCCCGAACGATCGCCCAGCTGCTGCAGCGTCAGTCGCGCATCATTTCGCCAGCTTCGGATCCGGGCCGCAATCCGCTTCAAATCGTCGTCCAAATCAGGCGTACTCCGTTTGGGTGGGCCGAGAATAACGGTCGGCTTGGTCCGGGATGGGCTGGGCAATCGACCTTGCATTCCGGAAACGCAGGCGGCGGCGAGATCGTCACAACGCGGCGAATCCGTGCCAGCCTGAGCCCGAATCGCCCCGCGGGAACCAGCCGCCTGGCTGATAGAACGTGTTTCACCGGCTCTCGCCCGTCGTTATATTCCCACTGGCTCGGCCTCCTGCCCCGGTGGTCGTTCAAGCCGACCGACTCTTGTCATCTTCGTCTTTCATCTTCGCCCCGCGCCCGCCCGGCGCCGGCGAATCGGCCAGCGAGGCAACCATGTACATCGACCTGACTCCCGAGCAGAAGACCCTGCGCCAGACGCTGCGGACCTACTTCGAGAACTTGATGACACCCGAGCAGCGTCGGGCCGTCCGCGGCATGGAGGGCGGCAAGGCCTATCGCGAAATGATCCGCCAGATCGGGAAAGACGGCTGGCTCGGCGTCGGCTGGCCGAAGGAATACGGCGGCGGCGGTCTCACGATGGTCGAGCAGATGATCTTCCTCGAAGAGCAGCGCCGCGCGAACGCGCCGTTCCCCTTCGTGACC
>JANNQH010000855.1:0-3774 GCA_031400655.1 Deltaproteobacteria bacterium
CGAGATTGTTGAAGATGAATCGGAAGATGTTTGGGAGCATGATAAAATCAGCTTAACCGATGCACACAAAATTGAACCTGATTTTGAAGTAGGTGAAGAAGTTGCTGAACAAATATACCTGGAAGACTTCGGTCGCAGAGCAGTAACGACTGCGCGTCAAACGCTGATGCAGAAAGTAAAGGATCTTGAGAAAGATATTATCTATCAAAAATATAAAGACCTGGTAGGAGAGATTATTACCGCTGAGATCTACCAGATACTCGGCAAGGAAGTATTGCTGATCGATGCAGAGGGAAATGAAATTTCCATTCCGCGCAGTGAGAGTCGAAGAAGAGCGTCTCCGCGCAGCGCTTGCCTTCGTCGTAGCAGGCGCGGAGTCCGATCGGATTGACGCGTCCCCAGTAGTCCTCGGTCTGGGGGTGGACCTCCGGATCGCCGTAGACCTCGCTCGTCGAAGCCTGCAAGACCTTCGCCTCACAGTGTTGCGCGAGGCTCAGGACGTTGATGGCCCCCTGGACGTTCGTCTTCGTGGTCTCGACGGGGTCGAACTGGTACTTGATCGGCGAGGCGGGGCAGGCGAGGTTGTAGATCTCGTCGACCTCGATCGAGATCGGGACCGTGACGTCGTGCCGGATCGCTTCGAACTGGGGATCGGTGAGCAGCTCGGCAATATTGTCGCGGGTGCCGGTGAAGTAGTTGTCGAGACAGACGACGCTATCGCCGGCCTCGAGCAGTCGCTTGCAGAGGTGGGAGCCGATGAAGCCGGCTCCGCCCGTGACGAGCACCCGCTTCCTCGCCCCTCCGCCCCAGGCGCTCGAGCTCGTCGTCATCGCCGCTCCAGTCCGCGGACCGCCGCGGGCGCCGCGAAGACGAACCGGTCGCGGACGAAGAAATCCAGGATCGGGAACGGGAGCAGGGCCGTGAGCTTGGCGAGCACCGGGGGCAAGCCCCAGTCGACGAGCCGCAAGGTCAATGCGCCGTCCAGCAGCATGCCCGCCAGTGCGACCCCCGCATAGCGGATGGCATCCGGTCGCCCGCTCTGACCGGCGGCCAGCGGAAACAGGAGCTTCCGGCAGAGCCAGAAGCCGAGCACGGACGCGGCGGCATACGCGAGGGCGAGGGCGATCCAGGGCGATCCGCCGAATCCCCTGAGCAGCGCGAAGAGTCCGACGTTCAAGAGACCATTCACAGCCGCCGTCCCGGCGAAGACCAGCAGCCGGAGCGCCGTCGGCGCATGCCGGGCGTTGTATCGCACGATGCAGTAGAGGGCACGAAACCCATCGCTCGCGCGGATCTTCTTTCCCTCGGCGTAGGTCCGACCCGCGTACTGGATCCCCACTTCGTAAATGCGGAGTCCCCGCCCCGCGAGCTTCGCAACGACTTCGGGCTCGAAGCCGAATCGCTCCTCCTCGATCTCGATAGACTGGATCAGCTCGCGCGCGAAGACCTTGTAACAGGTCTCGATGTCCGTGAGGTGCAGGTCGCTGAAGGCGTTGGAGACGAGCGTCAGGAATCGATTGCCGGCCGAGTGCCAGAAGGAGAGGACCCGGTGGGCACCGCCCGCGAGGAAGCGGCTGCCGAGGACGACGTCGGCCCGGCCCGCGACGAGCGGTTCGAGCAGCGATACGAGATCGCGCGGGTCGTATTCGAGATCGGCATCCTGGACGGCGACGAAATCGCCTGTCACGTGGCGGAAGCCGGTGCGCAGCGCAGCGCCCTTTCCGCGGTTGCGCTCGTGGGCAAAGACGCGGATTTCCCGATGTCGAGCAGCGAGACTGTGGGCACGGGCCAGGCTGTCATCGCTCGATGCATCGTCGACGATGACGATCTCGAGCGTGAGCTCCGGGGATGCGATGGCCAGGATGCGCGCCACGCAGGTTTCGAGCGTGGCGGACTCGTTGTAGCAGGGCACGACCAGGCTGAGTTTCGGGGTCATCATGGACCTTCGTCGAAGGAGTCCTTCGGCCCGGGCCGCCGAGTACACACCAGAAGTCCGAGGCGGGCAACCAAAGTGCCTGCCGCGAGGCCGATCCAATCGGCGGGTGCGGGGATTCCGACAGGCCCTATCAAGGACAGCCCGATGAGCAGGAGCGCGAAGAGGGCGGTGAGCGCGAGCCGTCGACGGGCGTAGAAGCTGAAGGGCAATGCGAGCAGGCCGATCGTCAGGGCGTTCAAGATCGGCTCGAGCGCTGCCGGGACGATGCGGCCCGGGATCAGGAGCTGCCAGACACTCCCGGGCGTCCAGCTTCGGCGTCCGAGCGAGTGGTCGGCGATTCGCAGACTGGCGCTGGACCCATCGCGCACCACCTGGAACTCGACGACTTCGGACGTCGATAGGCCTGCGAGGGCCGCAGGCCAGCGGTGCATCGGCTGCTCGAGTCCGAGATCGCAGGCGAGGGCTCGCGCTTCGACGATCAGATCGCTCGACTGAGCGGCGATCACGAGGATCTCCCGCTGGCGTTCGTCGTGGACCGTGACGAGCGGAGCGGTTGCGCCCGTCGATGGGTGCGGCTGCGCGCGGAGCGTGATCGGATCGGCCTCGGTCCATGCGCGGTCGAACGCGTCGCGGTCTCCGATCCGACCTTGCTTGAGCGGGATCTCTCCGATCGAGAAGTCGAGCACCTCGCCGCCGTACAGCTCGTAGTTGTCGAGAACCGGCCGCAGCCCGGCGTAGACCTCGGAGCCACCCGCCGACGGACGCATCAGCTGCACCGCCCCGACGAGGATCGCGCTCGCGCCGGCGAAGCATCCCAGCGCAAGGCGCGCTGCCACGGTCGGGTCAGGCGTGAGCCAGCGGCGGCGAGTGGTGAAGAGCTGCGCGCCGAGCGCCGTGCCGAGGGTGTTCGTGACGACGTCGGTCAGGCTCGTGAAGCGCCCGGGCAGGGCGGCCTGGAGGCACTCGATCGAGATCGAGAGCACGAGCCCGAGCCCGACGATCGTGAACAGCCGGTAGGCACAGGCCGCCAACAGCCAGCCGAACGGCAGGAAGAGAAACAGATTGCGGACCGCGTCCGCGACGAGGCCTTCGACCGAAAGCGAGGTGGTCTGCGGATCGAGCGGCGTCGGCGGCGGCTGGGGCGTCCAAACGCCAAAGGCCAGAACCACCAGGTAGACCGCGATCGCCGCGCGGGGCCAGCGATTCATGGCGCGTGCGAGTCGGCGCGGGTCAAGTCCGATCCCCACGCGCTTCGCCGGCGATGACGACTGCAGCGAGCGCGATGGGCACACCGTGGCTCAGGAGGAACCGACCGACCTCCGGAAATCCGAGCGGGAGCGTCACTACGCATAACGCAATCAACAGGGGTTGAGCGGCGAAGCCCAGCAAGCCCGCCCGCAAGCCGCGCACGCAGATCTCACCCAGATGAAGGCCCTCCCGCATGCCCCGAAACCACGCGAGCTCCGCAAAACAGATTGCGGTCAAGAGGCCTGCGTCGGACGTGAAGAGCTCGAAGCGCCGTCCCTCGAACTGGAGCAGCGGCCCGCCCGCCGCGATCGGCCAGCCGAGCAATGCGAATAGCCCGCTCGTCGCATCAGCAATTCGTGACTCGATCCCCGGGCTGCCGATCGCGAACACGAACACCGGGACCGGGACGAGACCAAAGGTCAGGAGCAGTGTGGCGAGGCCCGGCCGTCCCAGGATCAGGCCGACGCCCAGGATGGAGACGGGGATTCCGCACTGCGCGATGAACCCCGACGACGACGCGGCGCCGAGCAGCTGGGCCATGAATCCGAGGGCCAGCAGGCTCCACCCGAGCCGCGGCCTCCGCGAATGAG
>JANNQH010000856.1:0-3024 GCA_031400655.1 Deltaproteobacteria bacterium
GCCGACGCCGAATCACCTCGGCGAATACCAGGCCCCGCGCGAAAGCCCTCCCGGTGCAACGGAAAGCCCCGGATCGGCATCCATCAGCCCAACGCGGAACGGAGTCGCGGACACGCCAGCACCGGCATGCCACATGCATTACCCCGGTAGGTAAACCGGTCGCAGACATCTCGACTTCACGAAAAACGGAATTCGACCGATCGAAAAGGTGTGCAGCAGAGGAGGTTCACAGCCATGGCCCAGCCGTCCAGCGTGTCGATTCCGATCGAGCATTTCCGCCGGGTCCACGAGATCGAGACCCAGCATGTGTCCGATCCCGACGAAGTGACCCTGCTCGAGCTCATCGAAGCCGTCAGCGAGTACAGCCAGTCGGAGCGGGAGGTCATCGCGACCGTGATGCACATGCTCCGCTCGGGCCACGTCCAGCTCTCCGGGACCTACAGCGAGCCGGCCGCCGCAAAGCTCTGCGGCTGATTCCGAGGCATCCTCCCTGCGAGGAGATGCCCGCTTGCGGATCAGTCCGACCGACCTTCCCGAAGTCCTGCTCGTCGAGCCGACGGTGCACATCGATGAGCGGGGCTTCTTCCTGGAGTCCTGGCACGCCGAGAAGTACGCCGCTGCCGGACTCGACGCCCGCTTCGTCCAGGACAACCAGAGCCGCTCGAGCCGCGGAACGCTCCGCGGTCTCCACACCCAGGTCGCGCGACCCCAGGGCAAGCTCGTGCGCGCCTTGCTCGGCGAGATCTACGACGTCGCCGTCGATATCCGTCGGGGCTCGCCGCATTTCGGGCGGAGCGTTGGCCTGGTGCTTTCGGCCGAGAACTTCCGCCAGCTCTGGGTCCCGGAAGGCTTCGCCCACGGCTTCTGCGTGATCTCCGAGGTGGCCGAGGTCCAGTACAAATGCACGGCGTTCTACGACCCGGCGAGCGAGATCACGCTCGCCTGGGACGATCCCGCGCTCGCAATCGAGTGGCCGCTGCGCAATCCGCTCCTGTCGCCCAAGGATCGGCTGGGGCGGCGTCTTTGCGACTTCACGGAGGCGGAGCTGCCGCGCTATCCGCGTTAGCCGCGTTAGCCCCGCTCAACGTGCTGAGAGCACTCGGTGCAGTGGCCGTAGAGCTCGTGGCGATGGCGCAGGACGCGGAAGCCGTAGCGCGCAGCGATCTCGCGTTGCGTCTGCTCGATCATGTCACACTCGAATTCCTGGATCTTGCCGCACTTGATGCAGACCAGGTGGTCGTGGTGCTCCTGCTCGATCTCGTAGCGGGTGATGCCGTCGTCGAAATGGCGCTCGGTCGCGAGGCCCGCCTCGACCAGCAGCTTCATCGTGCGATAGACGGTCGTGTAGCCGACGTTTGGATGAGCCTCGCGGACGACTTTGTAGAGATCCTCGCTCGAGACATGGCGCTTGCCCTCGAGGAACGTCGCCAGCACAGCCTCGCGTTGCTTGGTGTGCTTGAGATTGTGCTGCTCGAGGTACTCCCCGAGCGCTCGCATCTCGACTTCATGCGCCATTCGCCCAGCGTACCACTTCGAATTCGCACATTCTAAGCCAGCAGATCCTCGGCGCGGGATGCCAGATCGTCGTCGAAGTCTTCGGCCAGGAGCCGGATCTGGCGCTTCAAGCCCCCTTCGATCTCGAGCTTGCCCTGGCTCTTCTGGCGCAGCAGGTCGTCGAGCACGGGCAGACTGATCGCCTTCTCCCCGGCGTCGAGGAAGATCGATGCAAGCTCGCCCGAGGTCGGCGGACCGACCTTCTCGAGATAGGCGCGACAAGCGGCGGGCAGCTCCTTCGTGCCATGGGCCTCGCGCACGGCATTCGCGAGGGACTTGCCGGCCTGACCGCCTTGCTCGTCCGTGAACAGATCCTCAGCCGCGGAGAGCGCGAGACGCGAGCGTTTTTCCTCCACCTCGCGAGCGTGGCCACTCACGGGACGCTCCCGCTTGCCCCCGTCGCGCCGCATCCGATCTCGCTCGCTGTAGGAAAGCTTGCGACCGTCATCCGCCATTCGAATCACTCCTTTCGGTCACGACCGGAGCCCGCGCCGCACGCAATCGCGCGAGATTCACGCGCGCCTCTTCGTTGTCGCAATCGAGCTCGACCGCCCGCTCGAGCTCGCGCAGCGCCGCATCGTCCCGCTCGTCCGACCAGTAGGCCAGTCCGAGATGATTGTGGATCTCGGATGCGAGCGGCATCAACGCCACCGCGCGCTCGAGCTCCGCGATCGCCACCTGCGCGTCACCGCGCTCGAGGGCTCGCGTGCCCTCCGCATAATACCGTGCAGCCCGAAACGCGCGCACCGGCGGCAGCGAAGAACACCCGACAGCGAAGAGCGCGAGCAGGACGAGCCATGGACCCAGCAGCATGCCTCCCCGATGCATCCGATCCATCAGCAACCTGCAGCTGCCCTTGTTGCGCCCCGCGGCTTGATCGCCACCGGCCGCCATGGTAACAAGCAAAGGCCCGGATCGATGACGATGCCGGAGCAATTCCACGTCGATTTTCTACCCGACGCCGCCCCAAGATCGGTCCATGACCCGAACGCGCGAGACAGGCGAGCTCGATGGAGCTGCGCACAGCCTTCGCGAAGTGGCCGTGCTGGCGGTGCCCTTCGTTTTGACGCAGCTCCTCTTCACGACGATGGGCGTCGTCGACGCCGCGATCGTCGGCCGTCTGGGCGCGACGGAGCTCGCCGCGGTAGGCCTCTCGGGCACATGGCTCTGGACGCTCTCGTCCTTCTTCATCGGGGCCGCGAGCGTCGTCCAGACCTTCGTCGCGCAGCAGCAGGGCGCAGGCCGCGAGCGCGAATGCGGCGCCTGGGCGTGGCACGGCCTGGGCTCGACGCTCCCCCTCGCGATCGGCTCGGCCGTCCTGCTCTTTATCAGCGCCGACACGGTCGTCGCCTGGATCGCGCCCTCCGATTCGATCGCAACACTGGCGGCAGACTACCTGCGTGCGAGGTCGTTCGGTGTGGTCGGGCTCACGGCCGCGATCTCGATGGCCTCGTTCTTCCGCGGAATCGG
>JANNQH010000857.1:0-5466 GCA_031400655.1 Deltaproteobacteria bacterium
ACGACATGAGATGCCAGATGATCGGACGGTGCCCGATCATCGCCATGGGCTTCGGCGTGTTCTGGGTATGGTCGCGCAGGCGCAAGCCGAGCCCACCGCAAAAGAGCACCACCTTCATGATCGTGAACTCCTATCCAGTCCAGATCCCCGTCCGCGGACGGAAGGATCGGAGCTTAACCTGCGGGGCCGGTCCCGCACTCCGCTGCCACTGCCAGGAAGCGCTCGGGCTTCGCTGACGTAGGTAACCGGGATGCAATGCCCGGTGATCCGGTCCGCTGGTTTTTTCGGCTGGTCCGCACGCCTGGAGAAGCAAAATCCAGCGCGGGGGGTCTCATCGGGAGCCGGGGCTCGCGAGGCGCGCCGACAAGCGCGTCGTGGCAAGCCGGATCTGGTGATACACCGACCGGAACTCGGCTTGCGGGCAGCCCCAGGGATCGGGGATGGAATGCGGTCTGGCCTCGAGGAAATCGCCCAGCATGCGAATCTTCGAGCTGTGTTCGTCCCAGCGGTCGCGCAGCATGCCGTGGTGGCGGCCGGTCATGCCGACGACGAGGTGCGCCCACTCGAGATCGTCGAGCGTGATCCGGTGCGCGGCGTGGTCGGACAGATCGACCCCGAATTCGCTGGCCACGCGAATGGCGTCGGGCTCGGCAGGGTCCCCTTCGCGGGCCTCGAAGCCGCCCGACCGAACCTGCAAGCTCGGAGATCCGGCGGCCAACAGACGCCCGGCGAATGGACTGCGGCAGATGTTTCCGAGGCAGATGACGAGCACGTTCCCAATGGGACCTTCCGGCAGGGGAGGCTCGCCCCGGCTCCGGCGGCGGAGCTCCCAGAGGAGATCTCGCCGCTCGTCGGAGGACCGCAGGATCTGGACCAGGGGACGAAGCCGGCGGCGGATCGAGCTCACGCGAGCGTCAGCTTTCGGCTGTAGAAGGCCTCCGCATGCCGCGTCGGCGAATCGCATTCCATGCCCCGGATCCGGGGCGTCGCCATGAAGAGATCCGGCGTGAACCACTGCTTGCCCGCCTGCGACGGGAAATGCTTGATCACGAGCTCCGCCTTCCGGCGGCACTGCGCGGCGGTGAGCGGGACGAAGAAGTTCGGGGAGCCGAAATCCCCGTCGTATTTCGGGATCTCGTACTCGAGGATCACGTGGCTGCGAAAGGTGTTCCAGGCCAGGTCGGAGAGCAGGCGGTGGTCCTGGTGACGGTCTTCCCGAGAGTGGGTGAAGACGAGGTCCGGACGGAAGGGCTTCAGCGTCTCGAAGAAGTCCTTGATCTGCTCACCCTGATAGGGGAAGTAGGAGCTCCGGAAATCCGCGATCTGGACGCGCGATCGACGAGACTTGCGGAGAAAGGCCTTGGCGCTGCGCTCGGCTTCCTTGCGGCGCACGTTCTCGGCGCTGAAGACGACCCACAGGATCTCGAGGTCGGGGTTCTCCTCGGTCAGCTTGAGGATCGTTCCGCCGCAGCCGATCTCGATGTCGTCGGAGTGGGCGCCGACGAAGAGCGCTCGCTGGAGTGTGTCGAAGCGGAGGGGCTGCATGCCGCTCAGCGCCCCAGGATTTTTTCGGCGGCGGCCTCGCCACTCATGAAGGACTCGTCCGTCCAGATGTATTTCCAATCGCCGTAGCGACCGCAGTAGGCGACCCCGATCTCGTCGAGATAGCCGTGGACGATCGCGAGCGCGTCGGCCCGCTCGAGATCGAAGATTACGTTGGCGTAGTCGATGTGCATCGTCTCCCGATAGAGGACCTTGTCCTCCTCGCGCAGGATCCCGATCCGCTTCAGGTCGCGGATCGTGGGCTCGATGCATTCGTCGGGGGTGCAGTCGAGCGGGCGGTACTTCTTCGAGTAGTAGCACTCCACCTGTAGGCTCCCGCAGCCCGGCGGCACGTTGTGCGGCGATTGAAGATGGGGCGTGCTCACGCGAGTGAAGAACACGTCCCGATCGTAGATGTAGGTCCAGTGGGCGTCGATCAGATCGCGCCGGTCGACGACCAGGTTCACGATCACGACCTCGCTGCACGAGAGCCGGGCCGCCGCCTCGCGCACCTCGCGCGGTGCCCCGACGATCGTCGGGATCAGATCCGGCAGCGGCACCGAAGAGACGAGACCGTCATACGGCACGCTCGTGCCGTTCTTGAATCCGACCGTCTTTGCCTTCGGATCGATTGACTGGAGCGCATGGCTGAGACGGATGTCGGATGAGTCCATGAAGCCGCGCAGGTAGGACATGAAGCCACCGTGCGAGGGATAGCGGAAGCCGCTGATGTAGTGGACGTCGGCGGTGGCGGGCAGCAGTGCGCCGCGCAGGACCTCTTCGAGCTTGCACTGGTAGAGGCGGGGCCCGATCCAGTCGAGGCTCATGTTCTTGGCTTCGGTCGTGTGATATTTGATCGTGTAGTCCATCGGGAACTGCTCGGCGAAGGTGTGGCCGAAGCTCGCCCGGAGCCACTGTTCGTAGTTCACGATCTCGCCGTGCTGCTTGTTCTGCGCTTCGACGAAGTCGCGAACCACGTCGATGATCGTCTGCGGCGGAAGGCCGTAGAGATTGATCTGGGCCGGATGCTTTACCCAGTGGCCGCGCCAGTAGTTGTTCACCTTCGTGTCGAGCGTCTCGTACTTCTCGTCGATCGCCGCAGCGAACAGCTTCTGGAGCCGCTCGTGGCTGGTGAAGGAGACATGCGGTCCTTCGTCGAAGGTGAATTTGCCCTCGCGCAGGAAGGAGGCGGTGTGGCCCCCGTAATGCGATTTCTTGTCGAACAGGATCGGCGTCTCACCGGCCATGCGCAGATGGTGTGCCGCGCCCCAGCCGGCCATGCCCGTTCCCAGAACACAGATCTTCTTCATGCTGCTCTCATCGGCGGGTCAGCCGCCTTGCCTTTGCCACCAGTCGATCGTCTGGCGCAGGCCCGAGTCGAGATCGTGGCGCGGGGTCCAGCCGGTCTCGGCGGTCGCGCGCGTATTGTCGCCGACGACGAGCGGGGTGTCGTTGGCGCGCGCCGGAATCGCGCCCAACTGGATCAGATCGGGGCGCTCGATCAGGCGTCCGATCGTGAGCACGATCTCCCGAAGTGTGGTGGCTTCCCCTGAAGAGACGTTGACCGGCCCCTCGAGCGAGGAGTCGAGCAGCGCGACCAATCCATCCGCGACGTCCTGGACGTGGAGGTAGTCGCGGATCTGGCGCCCGTGCGAGCAGCGGGCCGGCTCCTTGCGCAGGAGCGATCGGATCACGGAGGAGACCAGTCGGTCGGGATGCTCGTGCGGGCCGTACAGGAAGAAGACGCGGCCCCAGGCCGCACTCAAGCCCGCCTGGCTCGCGAAGGATTGGGTCAGTAGGTTGAGCGCCTGCTTGCACGACCCGTAGACCGTGTTGGGAACGGCCGGGGTGAGCTTCTCTGAGCAGTAGCCGTAGCTCCAGTCGTACTCGTAGCCCGAGCCGCAGACGGTCACGCGCTGTCCGCCCTGCTCGGCGAAGCGCCGCAGCAGATCCATGCTGGCCGTCACCCAGGCGAAGTTCTCGGGGGCGGTGATCAGCTTGCCGGGGACGACATACCACGCCAGGTGGAGCAGATGCGTGGGCCGCACCTGCGCCAGGACGGTCTGCGCACCGCCGGGCTCGAGCAG
Organism: Deltaproteobacteria bacterium; assembly: GCA_031400655.1. GTDB lineage: Bacteria > Myxococcota_A > UBA9160 > UBA9160 > UBA4427 > UBA4427. The sequence goes on from JANNQH010000857.1 coordinate 3,630, forward strand.
ATCGGCCTGGTGCCAGACGACGCCGTCGCTGGCGCCCATTGGAACGCGGCTCGAGATCGCGTGCACCTCGTAGCCGCGGGCGACTAGCGGCGCGATGGCATGCCGTCCGATGAAGCCGGAGGCGCCGGTCAGGAGAACCTTCTTCGTCATGCTCGCCTCACGGTTGATAGACCGGCCAGCCGCGGTCGGCGTCCGAGATGACGGATACCGGGAGCGGCCAGCGGATCCCGAACCCCGGGTCGTCGAAGCGCACGCCCCGAGCGGACGCGCCCGCGTACATCGCGGTCGTCGTGTAGTACATCTCAGCGTCGGCGGTCAGGGTCTGATAGCCGTGGGCGAAGCCCGGGGGCGCGTAGAGCATCGCGCCGTTCTCCGCGCTCAGCTCGAACCCGACCCATTGGCCGCGGGTCGCGGAGCCGGGTCGCAGATCGATGAACACGTCGAAGATCGCGCCGCGGGTGCAGCGGACGAATTTCGCCTCGGCGTGGGGCGGCTCTTGAAAGTGCATCCCGCGAAGCGTGCCCGCGGCATGATTGAAGCCCGTGTTGATCTGCACGATCGTCGGATCGAGGCCGTGCTGTCGGAACTCCTCCGTGCACCACACGCGGGCAAAGAAGCCGCGCGCATCCGCGAGCTTCTTCTGCTGGATCAGGTAGGCGCCGGCGAGCTTCGTTTCCTGGAATTCCATCCTCAGAGTCCAATGCCTTCGTAGTGGGGAATGGCGTTCTTATCGAAGCTGCGTCGGGCGTCGACGAAGACGACCCGCTCGCCGAGCAGCTGGGGCAGCTTCTCGAACTCCTTCCACGGCGTCACGACGATCACGGCGTCCGCTTCGGCGACCGCGAGCTCGAGGCTCGCGGCATAGCGGAGCTGGGGACCGGGGGCGAAGGCGGCGCGCGCCTCGACCAGCGCGATCGGGTCGTAGGCCGTGACCTGTGCACCCTGATCGAGCAGCGTCTGCATGACCGGAAAGGCGGGGCTCTCGCGCACGTCGTTGGTGCCGGGCTTGAAGGCGAGGCCGAGGACCGTGACGCGGACGCCTGCGAGATCGGGCCAATGGCGCTTCAGCAGCTCGACCGTGATGCGCGGCTGCCGGTCGTTGATCGCCAGCACCGACTCGAGCAGCGGCATCGGTGCGCCGGCGCGCTCGCCATGGGCCACGAGCGCCTTCACGTCCTTCGGAAAGCAGCTCCCCCCGAAGCCGCAGCCGGCCTTCAGGAAAGACGTGAGCGGAGGCAGGCCTTCGGCGTTCCGGCCGCGCAGGTACTGGCTCAGGTGGACGCCGCGCATGACGTCGAGGGTGTCGATGTCCCCGAGCGAGGCGCCGAGATTCGCGAGCTCGTTGCTGAAGGAGATGAGCGTCGCGAGCAGCGCGTTCGATGCGTACTTGATCATCTCCGCCGTGCGCGGGTTCGTACGCAAACGGGGTATCTCGGCGAGGAACGGCGCGTAGACCTGCTCGAGCACGTCGGTCGAGCGCGCGTCGATTCCGCCCAGCACGATGCGATCGGGAAACAAGAAGTCCTGGACTGCCTCGCCCTCGGACAGGAACTCGGGATTCATGCCCACGCCGAAATCGCGGCCGGCCTGTTTGCCCGAGGCCGCCTCGAGCTCGGGCAGCACGCGGCTGTCGGTGGTGCCGGGGACGACCGTGCTCTTGACTACGACGAGGTGGTAGCTGGGCTTGTCGCGCAGGGCGGCGCCGATCTGGCGCGCGGCCTCGAGGACGAAGCGGAGGTCGATCTCCCGGCCGTCGAAAGGGGTGCCGACGGCGATCAGCGTGACGTCTGATCCGTGCACCGCGGTCGCGAGGTCCGTCGTCGCCGACAGGCCGTGG
>JANNQH010000858.1:0-1743 GCA_031400655.1 Deltaproteobacteria bacterium
GAGGCGGTCGATCGCCGCGGGATCAGCAACATCGGTCGGGATCGTGATCGCCGTGCCGCCCGCGGCGCGGATATCCGCGGCGACGCGTTCGATCCGGTCCACCGCGATGTCCGCGAGCGCGACCTGCATGCCGAGCTCGGCCGCCGTGCGTGCGAGGCCCTCGCCGATGCCGCTGCCCGCGCCGGTGATGACGGCGACGCCGCCTCGGAAAACTTCAGTCGCATCGGCCATCGGATCACTCCTTTGCGTGGGCTCGCGCAGGCGTCTCGACCTCGAGCCGGCGCAGGGAATCAGTGTACGCTTCCCGCGCAGTCGGATTCAATCGAAACTTTTTCGCCATCCAGGGAGTCGACCGTCGCTCACGGAGCGGGCGGAAGCCGATTCCCGATCCACGCACGCCGAAAGGAGGGCCGCATGGCGCAGATGAACGCCCCGAGTCTGATAGGAAGAATCGCGCTCGTGACGGGTGCCAGCCGCGGCATCGGCCGCGCGATTGCGCAGCGGTTCTCCTCCGCCGGAGCGACAGTCGTCGTGACGGCGCGGAGCCTCGACACGACGAAGGCCGAGCCGGGGACGCTGCGCGAGACGGTCGCTCTGATCGAGCAGGCGGGAGGCAAGGCGTTCGCGCTCGGCGCAGATCTCGAGCGCGAGGCGGACCGCGAGGCGCTCGTCGCGCGGGCGGTGTCGCTCGCGGGTGGGCTCGACATCCTCGTCAACAACGCGGGCTATGCCGAGTACGCGACGATCGCCGAGATGAGCGACGCGACCTATGACAAGACCATGGACCACTACTTGCGAGCGCCTTTCGTGCTCTCTCGCGCGGCGATCCCCGTCATGAAGTCGCGCGGGGCAGGTTGGATCGTGAACGTGGGGTCGGTGACGGCGCAGCCGCCGGACAAGCCGTACGGCTGGTTCGATGCGAATGGCGGATCGACGCTCTACGCGGCGGTCAAGGCGGCACTCAATCGCTTCACGCAGGGGCTCGCCGCCGAATGTCTTGCGAGTAACATCGCCGTCAACCTGATCGCGCCATCGACCGCGATCGCGACGCCCGGCGCGAGCCGCTACATCCCGGGCGACTACCCGACCGAACGCGTCGAGTATCTGGTGGAGAGTGCGCTGCAGCTGGCCTATTTGCCGGCGGCTGAGCGGACCGGGCTGGTGACCCACAGCATGCATTTTCCCGCAGCTCTGGGATTCAAGGTCTACGGCCTGGATGGGAAGACGGAGCTTCCGCCGGCGGTGGCACCGGAGGGATCGCATCCGGGGATCGTGGCGAGCGGGGAGTGGCGCTAGCCACCGTGCGATCGGCGCCTAGCTCCGAAGCATTCCGCCCGCGACGACGTGGTCCTCGCCCGTGACGAAGGAAGACGCGTTCGAGGCGAGGTAGAGCACCGCGCCGATTACCTCATCGCAGTCGGCGACCCGCTGCTGCATCGTCGCCATCGCCGAGCGGTCCGGAAATTTCGGATCGAGCTTCACCGTCCCGCGCATCATCTCCGAGTCGAAGGGCCCCGGACAGAGCGCGTTCACGCGGATTCCGAGCGGTGCCCACTCCCTTGCCATCGTCTTCGTGAAGTTGATGAGGGCTGCCTTGAGCCCCGTGTACGTCCCGACGCCCGGGCCGCCGGAGTAGGCGCCGACGGTGGCGACGTTGACGATCCGGCCGCCGCTTCCCTGCTTCTGCATCTGCTTCGCCACCAGCGCTGCGAGGCGCACGGGGCCTTTCAGGTTCACCTGGTA
>JANNQH010000859.1:0-1575 GCA_031400655.1 Deltaproteobacteria bacterium
GGCGAGCACGTCCCGCTGCTCGAGGGCATCCGCACCGCCCGGGCGATTCGGCGGCTTCGGCCCGACCCCGTCCCCCGCGCGCTGATCCGCAAGGTCTGCGAGGCGGGCACCTTCGCGCCCTCCGGCGGCAATCGACAGCCGTGGGTCTTCGTCGCGGTCGACGAGGTCGAGCAGCGGCGCTGGATCGCCGAGCGCTACCGGCCGATCTTCCAGAGCTACATCCGTGAGCCCCTCGAGCGCGCCGAGCGCGAGGGATTCCCGGCCCATTTACGGCGCAACATGCAAGCGGCGCTGCACCTCGCGGATCAGCTCCACGAGGCGCCGGTCCTGCTCTTCATTGCGGGCTGGAAGCGGCGTGATCAAGAGCAGCTCCAGGCGCTCTATCCGTGCGCGCAGAACGTCCTGTTGGCCTGTCGCGCCGTCGGCCTCGGCGCCTCGTTCACGACGCTCCACCGCGCCTTCGGCGAGGAGTGCGACCGCCTGTTGGGGCTGCCGCCCGAGATTCCGTCGGCCGTCATGATCCCGATCGGCTGGCCGCTCGGAAAGCACGGCGTCCCGCCGCGCGAGCCCGTCGACTCGAAGCTCTCCTGGAATACCTTCGACGTGGTTGCCCTCGAGAAGCATCGCCCGATCCGGTGAGCGCGCCCGAACGAAGCTGCCCGCGAGTCCGTTTCGTTGCGTTGCCGGTCGCTGGGCCTCGCACTAGCGTGTTCGTTTCCCAATTTCTCTTCCCGGACGAGGAATCCCCATGAGCCAGCGCGAAGTCGTGATCGTCGAAGCCGTCCGCAGTCCCCTCGGCAAACGCGGGGGCGAGCTCGCCGCGCTGCACTCGATCGAGCTGCTGGGCCGCGTCCAGTCGGAGCTGATCCGCCGCGCCGGCATCGATGCGAAGCAGATCGGCCAGGTCGTCGGTGGCTGCGTCGGCCAGGTCGGGATGCAGACGATGAACGTGACGCGCAATGCCTGGCTCGCCCAGGGCTTGCCGATCGAGGTCGCCGCCACGACGGTCGACGCGCAATGTGGCTCGTCGCAGCAGGCGACGAACCTCGCCTACGCCCTCGTCAAGTCCGGCGTCGTCGACGTGGCGATCGGCTGCGGCGTCGAGCTGATGAGCCAGGTGCCGATGGGCTCGACGATTCCGAAGGATCCCTCCGTCGGGAAGCCCGTCAACAAGAGCTATTGGGAACACCATGAGCTGACCTCGCAATTCGAGGGCGCGGAGCGAATCGCGAAGCGCTGGGGCATCAGCCGCGAAGCGACCGATGCCTTCGGCCTGCTCTCGCAGGAGCGCGCGGCCAAGGCCTGGAATGAAGCGCGCTTCGCTTCCCAGATCGTCCCGATCGAGGCGCCGACGGGCCTCGTCGACGGGAAGCCCACGCGCGAGACGCGACGGGTCGAACGCGACGGCGGCCTTCGCGACACCACGCTCGCGGGCCTGGCCGCCCTCCGCGCGAATCTGCCCGAAGGCGTCCACACGGCCGGCTCGTCTTCCCAGATCTCCGACGGCGCCGCGGCAGTCCTCCTGATGACGCGCGAGAAGGCCCGCGAGCTCGGACTCCGGCCGCGGGCGACGAT
>JANNQH010000860.1:0-1548 GCA_031400655.1 Deltaproteobacteria bacterium
CACCGGCCGGACCGCGTCCAAAAACCCCGAAGGGAATCAAGTACTTGCGGAGCTTTCGGGGCGCCGGGGGAAGCTGCGGACGCTATGCTGGCTTGCGACTGCTGCTCCTGCCTCCAACTCCGCGAGAGATCCTGATGAACCGCATTCGCGCCGCACGACAAGCCCTCGGCTGGACCCAGAACGATCTCGCGGAGCGGGCCAACGTCTCGCCGCGCACGATCCATGCCGTCGAGAAGGGCCGGCCGTGCCGCCAGGCCACCAAGCGCCACATCCTGAACGCCCTCGGCGTGCCGTGGGAAATGCGGAACGAATATTTCGTGCGGGTGCGCAGTGTCCGGCCCGTCCCGATCGCGGCCGTGGCCGAGGCCCGCTCCGCCTAACACAAGTAGATCAACGACAGGCTTCGAAGACTCCGATCGGACCACGCGGTCCCGAACCTCCGCCCCGTGCGCCAGTCTGCGGCGGAGAACTGATCGGCGCTCGACAGGAAGGACGCCGATTGGACCTCGCCCCCCGCCTTGGACAGCCTGCGACCGGCGTGATCGTCACGGGTGGCGCCTCGGGACTCGGCCGCGCGAGCGCCGAGGCTCTCGCCGCCGTCGGCCGACCCATCGCGATCTGGGACCTCGACCCGGATCGCTGCCGAAAAGTCGCCGCCGAGCTCAGCGCTCGTTACGGCATCACGGCATTCGGAAGCGCCGTCGACGTGCGAAACCTGTCGATGATCCAGGCCGCGGCCGACCTGACGCGGCGCGCCCTGCCCTCGATCGGGGGCTTCGTGCATGCCGCCGGCATCGTCGATACCGACTCCCTCGACGGACTCACGCCCGAAAGCTTCAACAACGGCATCGAGATCCACCTGCGACCCGTCGCCCTGCTCGCCCGGGAGCTCCTCCCCGACCTCACTGCGAACCCTGGCTCCGCGATCGTTGCCTTCGCATCCATCAATGCGACGCTCGGGAACGCGATGAACCCGATCTACAGCGCGGCGAAGGGCGGCGTCCTTTCCCTCGTCCGCTCGCTCGCTGACCGGCTCGCGCAGGATGGAATCCGGATCAACGCCATCTCCCCCGGACAGATCCGCACGCCGATGATGCAGCCCGCCCTCGCTGCGCTCGGCGACGCGGCCTTTACCCGACGCATCCTGCTCGGACGGATCGGCGAGCCCGCCGAAATCGGGCGGGTCGTACGATTCCTGCTCTCGGACGAGGCGAGCTATATCACGGCCGGCGAATTCGTCGTCGATGGCGGCAACATCAGCTCGCAACGGATGTAATATGGGCCGGGCTGTTCGACCTCGATCGGATTCACGAGAACGGGAGATCCAATGACTGCTCTTCGCATCGGTTTGTTCGCCCTCGGCCTGGCCGCCGGACTCGCGCCCTCCGCGGGATTCGCAGTCGACCTCGGGCTCGACCCGTACATCGAGTACAACGCGGGTCTCACGATCATGCGCAACCAGAATCTGACCCGCGCCAATCCGCCGGGACTCTCGGGCAGCATCGAATCCGAGCCCGGCTTCAACATCGGCGGCGCGATCGGCACGCG
>JANNQH010000861.1:0-10347 GCA_031400655.1 Deltaproteobacteria bacterium
GGCGCGATGGGCAGCGGGAAGAGCTCGCTCCTGGACCTGCTCTTCGGACTTCGCGAGCCGACGTCCGGATACATGACGATCGATGGCCAGGACTACCGGGACATCCGAATCGAATCCCTGCGTGACACGGTGGCACTGGTACGGGGTGCAGAGGTGTTCTCGGGAACCATTCGGGAGAACGTGCGTGTCGGGCGTCGCACGTTCGACGATGCGGAGATGATCCGGGTTCTGGATGCGGTCGGTATTCTGGAAGAAATCCGGGCTCTGCCTCAAGGTCTCGAGACCCGACTGTCGACGGATGCTCGACCTCTCTCCCAGGTCCAGATCTCGCGCCTGATGTTGGTGCGCGCGATTCTTTCTCGCCCACGCTTGCTGCTGATCGACCGCGCGCTCGAGGATCTCGACGAGACTGCGCGGGAGAAGATTTGTGAGCTGCTTTTCGATCCGGGGGCACCCTGGACGATGGTCCTGGTGTCCGAACGCGCGGACGTGATCGCCCATTGCACTCGACGCTTGACCCTCGGTCAACCCGAAATCTGGCGATTGCCCTCCCAAACCACGGCGAGCCCGGCATGACGCAACCCCTGCGAAGAACCCTGCACGAGCCGTACGCGCTCCAGCTCGCGAGCTCCCCGAACGCGCTCCGACTGCTCGTGCGGATGATCTTTCTGCTCGTGGCCTTGACGATCGTCTCCCTCGTCATCGTGCCCTGGCAGCAAAATGTGGCTGCGTCCGGACGGGTTTCCGCTCTGGACCCCTTCGATCGGATCCAGTCGATCGCAGCGCCGGTGGCCGGTCGCGTAGAGAAAGCGTGGGTCGCTGAAGGGTCGCGTGTCGAGGAGGGAGATCGCCTGCTCGAGATCGTCGATCTCGATCCGGCGATGATCGAGCGCCTCCAGCAACAGCGGGACGCGCTCGAGGCGAAGCTCGAGGCCGCGCGAGAGCGGGTACTGGTCTACCAGAAACAGGTCGAGGCCCTGTCGAGCGCACGGGATCTGGGCGTTCAATCGACGGAGAGCCTCGCGGAAGTCGCGGAGGCCGACGTTCTCTCGGCTCGTCACGGCGTCGAGGCCGCCGAGGCGTCGGTAGACCAGGCGCGGCTCAACTTCGACCGCCAGCGGCAGCTCGTCGAGGAAGGCCTCGCTTCGGACCTCGACTTCGAAGTGGCTGATCGGGTCTTCAAGCAATCCCAGGCAGAGGTCGAGCAGCGGCGGCAGGCCCTGCGAGCGAGCATCAATGAAGTCAGTGCCCGCAAAGCCGAGATCGGCAAGTTGGAGACCGAGTCCCAGGCACGCATCGAGTCGGCCCGAGCCGAACAACAGAGCGCGCAGTCCGAGGTGGCGGCTGAGCAGCAACAGCTCGCAACGCTCGACGTGCGGATCGCGCAGCAGAACACACAGCTCGTGTTGGCGCCCCGGTCGGGCACGATCTTTCGGCTCTATGCGAGCCCCGGGGCGGAGGTCGTCAAGGCTGGGGATCCGATCATCGCGCTGATGCCGGACGCCAAGAGTCAGGCAGTCGAGCTCTGGGTGGACGGCAACGACGTACCGCTCGTTTCCGAGGGACGACCCGTGCGGCTTCAGTTCGAGGGCTGGCCGGGCGTGCAATTCGGGGGCTGGCCATCGGTGGCGGTGGGCACGTTTGGTGGTCGCGTCGCGGTCGTCGACTACAGCGGGGACGAGCAGGGGCGATTCCGAATCCTCGTCGTGCCCGACGAAGAAGATGATCCCTGGCCGAGCCCTGAATTCCTGCGGCAGGGAGCTCGGGTCAACGGATTCGTCCTGCTCGATCAGGTTCGACTCGGCTACGAGCTCTGGCGCCAGGCGAACGGATTTCCCCCAACGGTGTTGATGGATTCAAAGAAGGACTCGAGCCCCCGATGAAGTCGGGATCTCGCTCGAATCGCTCCCTCTCCATCTGGGCCGCGCTCGTGCTCGCGAGCCTCGCCTTCGCGCAAGCCAGCGCCTCGGACCGCACGCAAACCGCCAAGGCGTCACCACTCCCGCTCGAGGAGATACTCGACTCGGTCGAGCGTACCTTTCCGTTGCTGCTTGCGGCCAGGCTCGAGCTCGAGCAGGCGCGGGGCGGACTGCTCGAGGCCAGGGGCTCGTTCGATTCAGTGCTATCGGCCGGCGGTTCAGCCTCGCCGACGGGCTATTACGACCGCTACACGGCACAGCTCGGGATCGAACAGCCGACACGCTTGTGGGGCAGTCGCTTGTTCGCAGGTTATCGGATCGGGAGAGGCGACTTTCCTTCTTATTACGGAGATGACAAGACCAACGAAGACGGGGAGATCCGCGCAGGCATCGAGATTCCGTTGCTCAAGGATGGCTACATCGATTCGAATCGAACCCGGTTGTTGGCGAGCCAGATCCGGCAAAGCGGGGCCACGCCCCAGGTCGAGCTCCGCCGCATCGAGATCGTGCGCGAGGCGAGCGAGGCGTATTGGAACTGGGTTTCGATGGGCTTCAACGTCGACGTCGAGAGAAAGCTGCTCGTCACGGCCGAAGATCGCCGTTCCCAGCTCGCGGGACGCGCGGAGAACGGAGCGATTCCGCGGATCCAGGTGACCGACAACGAGAGACTCGTCGTCGATCGGAAGATTCGTCTGCGCGGCGCGATGCGCGATGCGCTCGAAGCGTCGCTCGTCCTCTCGCTCTATTACCGAGATGAGGATGGACGGTCGGTCGTGCCGGAGCCTTCGCGCCTCCCCGAGGATTTCCCACCCGAGGCGTTCGTCAACGAGGATGTCGTGACCGCGGACATCGAGCGCGCGTCGGAGCGGCATCCGATCCTTCAGGGCTTCGGGTTTCGTCGACAGGAGATCGAGGCGCGCCTCGCGCTCGAACGCAACACGCTCCTTCCAGACCTCCGGCTCGGTCTTGAAGCCTCTCAGGATGTAGGAAAGAGCGCGGCAGGAATCGACACGATCGGTTCGTTCTCGAACAATCCGAAGGACGACACCGAGGTCAAGGCCGGACTTCGCTTGAACGTCCCGGTGCTCCAGAGGGCGGCTCGAGGCCGCGTCATGCGAGCCCGAGCGGATCTCATTCGTCTCGACCACGAGACACGCTATGCGCGGGATCAGATCGAGACGGATATCCGCCGCGCCATGGCGTCCCTCGAGGCCGGCTACGACCAGACGCAACTCGCGCGCGAGAATTTCGAGTTGTCGATGCAGCTCCAGAAGGCAGAGGAACGGAAGTTGTCACTTGGATCGAGCAACCTGATCGACGTGAACATCCGCGAGCTGCAGACTGCAGATGCGGCCCGCGCGTTGGTCTTCGCTCAGGCTGCCTACTTCCGAGCCGTTGCGCGTTACAAAGCGGCGGTCGCAATTCCACGGGACCCGGAATTGCCTTGAAGATCGACGGCCGGTTCTGGACACGGCGTCCTTGCCCGATGCGAGTCCGACAAGCTCTCACGGGAACGGACAAATCGTCGACGTCCATAGCGCCACAATGCGCTTCGATCACGGTTTTCGATTCGACTCCAGAATTTCCGCGTCCGGGCGCGCCAGAAGCGCCTTGAGCGCCGGGTGCTGGTAGTGCCTCTTGATGGTGATCGCGTAGAACTGCTCGAAAAGGTTGGGGATCACGCAGTACTCCTGGAGACGGCCCTCGCGCAGCTCGTCTCGCACGACCACCGTCGGAACGAGCGCCATCTCCTGCGTGTCGCGAGCGAGGAGGCGGAGCATCGCCATGTCGTCCACCTCGGCCAGCACATTGAGATGGACGTCCAACTGGTCACAGAGAAGATCGAATGCGGATCGCACGTCGCTGCTCTTTCCTGGCAGCAGGATCCTCGAGCCTTCGAGGTCCTCCGGGAAGCGGAAGCGCTTGCGCCGACCTCGCGGGCGCCCGACGAGACTCACCGGCTGGCGAGCGATGCGCCTGCACTGCCAGGTGCGTTCCGCATCGGAGGGCACCGAACGGTTCGAGAGCACGAGATCGAGCGTGTGCACGGCGAGGCGCTTCAGCAGCTCCTCCAGACCGCCGGACTGAAGCACGAGCTCGAAGTCGTCGCGAACCAGGAGCGGCTTGACGAAGGATTCCTGAAAATTTCGGGACAGCGTCGCGACTGCGCCGATCCTCAACACATGTCGTTCGCGTCGCCGCCCTTCCCGTAGGGTCGAGACCAATTCCGATCCATTCGAGAAGATCCGCTCGGCGTAGGCGAGAGCGATCCGTCCCGCCTCGGTCAGCACGAGTGTCCGTCCCTCACGCGCGAACAGCGGCTGGCCAAGCTCGTCCTCGAGCAGGCGGATCTGTACGGAAAGCGCCGACTGCGAGACATGCAGTCTCTTCGCGACTCGCGTCAGGTTGCCCTCTTTGGCGACAGCCCAGAAGTAGTGGAGGTGGTGATAGTTCAGTCGGGACACGTGGACCATCCGTTCGTTTTATAAGAACTATTTGTTCAGAAAGATGAATTTTACTTAAGTTGCCCAGGATGCCAGTATCCCGCTGCTCCCCAGTCACTCCGAGAGGTCACGATGATCGAAGCCTACCTGGATCCCAGTCACGCCCTGGGCTTGCTCCTGCTGTCGATTCCGTTGACCTACGGAGTCGCGGCCGCTCTGCCCGTCGGTTCGGGAGAAGACCCGGTGGCCACCCTGTGGCGCCGCGCTGCGGTGTCTTCGATGGGCGCGTTGATCCTGGCCCTGTTGGCGGGTGTGGCGTCGTGCGCCAGAGGAAGTGAAGTCTTCCGGCTGCTGACTTTCCTCCCCTTCGATGGCTTCAGCGCATTCAGCCTGAGTGTGCGTCTCGATGCCCTCACCAGCGTGATGCTGGGACTCGTGAGCTTCATCGGAGTCGTCATCCTCCGCTACTCGCAACGCTACCTCGATGGCGATGCGGGCCAGACCCGTTATGTGCGCTGGTTCCTGGCGACGCTGTCGTCTGTCTCCCTGCTCGCGATGGCCAACAACCTGGTGCTGATCTGGCTTGCCTGGCTGGGCACGAGCCTGGCCTTGCACCAGCTGTTGACCTTCTATGACGACAGGCCCCAGGCCTTGATCGCCGCCCACAAGAAGTTCATCGCGAGCCGCGTGGCGGATGTCTGTCTGCTCGTGGCGCTGGTGATGATCGCGCGGAGCTTCGGCAGCGTGGAGCTCGACGAGATCTTCGTTCGCCTCGAGCAGGATCAGGGTGCGGCGGCCTCGACGAACCTTGCCGCCGTTCTCCTGGCCGCTGCCGCCATCTTGAAATGCGCCCAGCTGCCTTTTCACGGCTGGCTGATCCAGGTCATGGAAGCTCCGACTCCGGTCTCGGCTCTGCTTCACGCTGGAGTAGTCAACATCGGCGGTTTCCTGATGATTCGCCTTGCGCCGCTGATGGTCCAGGCCGAGCTGGCCCAGACGGTGCTGGTCTGCGTCGGCAGTGTCACCGCCGTCATCGCCTCGCTGGTGATGATGACGCGGGTGAGCATCAAGGTGGCGCTCGCCTGGTCGACCTGCGCTCAGATGGGGTTCATGTTGCTCGAGTGTGGTCTCGGGGCGTATTCCGTCGCGCTGCTTCATCTCGTGGCGCACTCGCTGTACAAGGCGCACGCATTCCTGATCTCGGGAAGCACCGTCGAGGTCTGGCGCACGCAAACCCTGAGCACGGCTTACCCGGCCGCGGGTCTCGGAGCGTTGCTGGCGGCCGCTGCCGCGAGTCTGGTCGGCGTCGGCGGACTCGCCGTGATCTTCGTGCCGCGCGCCGACCAGCAGCCGGTGCTCTGGGTGCTGATCGGCATCGTTGCGCTGGCCCTGGCCCCGGTTCTCGCGCGCACCGCCGCCGGCGGCGCTCGACGCGTTGCGATGTTGATCGGCGGGAGCCTCGCGATCGGTGCGTTGTACTTCGTGTGGCATGCCCTTTTCGATCGTCTGATCGAAGTTCCGCAAGGGCCCGCCGAGCTGGCTCCCCTCCGGCTCACCATCGTCGCGCTCGCCTTCGGACTGCTCTTCTTGATCACCGCCGTGATGAATGCGAATCCAACCGGAAAGATCGCCCACGCTCTTTATCCCGCACTCTTCGCGGGCCTCTATGTCGACGAAGTCTTCACTCGTCTCACGTTCAGGATCTGGCCCGCGCGCCTGCCGGCCCTCCCGCCTCCGGCCCAAACGCTCACCCTCAGAATCAGCGCAAAGGAGACTGGCTCTTGACGCTCGCCGCCCGTACACACGACCACACGGATCCCGAGCTGGACGCAGCGATCGAGAGGGCTTGCTCCCGCATTGCTCCCACCTGGCCCCTTGATCGATTCATCGCCGTGAATCCACTCTGGGGCTTCACGGAACAACCCCTCCCGCGCGTATCCGCCCGACTCGCCTCGCTGTCGGGCAGTCGTCTCTTGATGTCCCGAAGCGAGTACCGCGAGCAATGGGAAGCTGGCCAGCTGAAGGAACACCATCTGCACGAAGCCATCGCGCAGACCGGGACTTCCTGCAGCGTCGAAGACCTGATGGCTCTGCTGGTCTCTCCAGATGTCATGCCGGCAAGAAGAGCGCTCGTCACCGATCTGATGGACGCTCGACGAGATACGGTTCACGGAATGCCCTGGTGCGACTTCGTCGCGCATTCCCTGAGCCAATTCTGCGCAGCCCATTTCGACGGCGGTCAGGCGCGGCTCGGTCCGGACCGAACGGGAGGTCTTTACCCGAGCTGGCTTCGCATGGCGCGGAACGACTGGAGCCCCAGGTTGTTGATGGGCTTCGGGGCGCACCGAAAATTCATCCAGCGGCTTCCCGAGAATCCGCGCGAATCGATCGCATTCGCCGTCGAGGCGCTCGCGATTCCGAAGAAAGAGCAGGAGGCCTACCTGACCTCGCTCCTGTTGCGGCTCAATGGCTGGGCGTCGTGGTGCGCCTACCGACGCTGGCAGGCGCGCCTGTCCGGGGGCGACGACGACCAGATCGTGCATCTGCTCGCCCTGCGCCTCGCCTGGGAATGGCTGCTATTCGCCGGGATTCCGGATCCCGAGAATGCGGCTCGATGGCAATCGGCGATCTCGACCTGGCCGGCCCTGGACCGATCGGCCGAAGCCTCGCAATCCCTCGATTGGTTGCTGCAGCGCGCACTCGAGATTGCCTACCAAGAGCCCGTTTGTCGCGGACTGGCAAAGGGCGTTGCATCACTGCCTCCCCCGGTGCCTCTGCCCGCTGTCCAGGCTGTGTTCTGTATCGATGTCCGTTCCGAGGTCTTCCGCCGCGCGCTCGAGGGCGCGAGCCCCTCGGTCCAGACCCTCGGCTTCGCCGGCTTCTTCGGTCTCCCGATCGAGTACCAGGCCCTGGGATCCCCCACCGCACGCCCACAACTGCCGGGCCTGTTGGCGCCCAGCCTACGCGCCACGGACCAGGACCCACACGGGGAGCTGGCCGCACGACGCCTGGGACGGCTCGACCTCGCAAAGAGCTGGAAACAGCTTCGGACGACGGCGTCCTCGAGCTTCTCGTACGTCGAAGCCCTCGGTCTCTTTTTCGCAGGCAACTTGATCGGGAACAGCCTCGGTTTGAGCCGCCCGGTCCCCCACCCCGAGAACGTCGGACTCGATCCGGCCGAGCAGGCCGGGCGCAAGCCGCGCTTGAGTCAATCCACGAGCGGAGCGGAGCTGGCGCTCGAAGTCCGCACGGCGCTCGCGGCAGGGGTGCTACGGGCCATGAGCCTGACCAAGGGCCATGCCCGATTGGTCCTGTTCACCGGCCACGGCTCCGACACCGTCAACAACCCGCATGCCGCAGGTCTCGACTGCGGCGCGTGCTGTGGACAGACGGGCGAAGTCAACGCGCGGGCGGCTGCCGCGCTCCTCAACGATCCGGCCGTGCGCCGGGGGCTCGCAAAGCTCGGAATCGAGATTCCCGCGAGCACCCATTTCCTTGCCGGCATGCACCACACGACCACCGACGAGGTCTCACTCTTCGATCTCGACGAGCTGCCGGAGAGCCACCGCGGCGATCTCGAAACCCTGCGCGCCTGGCTGCGAGAGGCAGGCCGGCGCACGCGGTCCGAGCGCGCGGGGGCGCTCGGACTTTCGGCCCTCTCGGAGCGTGCACTCGAAACCGCCGTCCAGACCCGCACCACGAGCTGGTCCGAGATCCGGCCCGAATGGGGTCTCGCCAACAATGCCGCCTTCATCGTCGCGGCACGTGAACGTTCGCGACACCTCGACCTCGCCGGGCGCTCATTCCTGCACGACTATCGCTGGGAGCAGGACACGGACTTTGCGATCCTCGAGTTGATCATGACCGCACCCATGATCGTCACGCATTGGATCAACTTCCAGTACTACGCTTCGACCGTCGACAATAAACGCTACGGCAGCGGCAACAAAGTCTTGCACAACGTTGTCGGCGGACACCTCGGGGTCTTCGAGGGCAATGGGGGCGACCTGAGAATCGGTCTCCCGATGCAATCGCTTCACGACGGCAAGCGTTGGATTCATACACCGCTTCGACTCAGCGTCTTTATCGACGCGCCGCGTGCAGCGATCGACGCCATCGTCGAAAAACACGCCATGGTCCGCCAACTGATCGAGAACGAGTGGATCTTCTTGTTCCAGATCGACGCGCCGGACCAGCGGCTCTACGCCTCCAGAAGGGGGAGATGGGTGGCGGCCTGATTCTCCGCTCGCCGATCCGCTTCCGTCAGGTCAGTCGTTGGCACGACATGCCGACTTCGCGTGGCCCCGCCAGGAACGGATTCGGGCCTTCAGCCGAGCACGCCCGCCTTGCGCAGCTCGGCGACTCTCATGGCACTCATTCCGAGCACCCGCGAGAGGACCTCGTCGGTGTGCTGCCCCAGTTCGGGGGCCATGGTCGGGCACGGCGGCCGCTCGCCGTTCACAAAGATAGGCAGCGGAAGCTGCTCGGCGCCGAGCTTCTCCTTCGGGTAGAAACCCATTCGGACCTTGAACTGCGGGTCATCGGCAAGGGAGGACTGGGTGTTGCACGGCGCGATCGTCGTGTTGTGAGCGCTGGCGAAGGCGATCCACTCGGGTACGGTGCGCGCCTTGAAGATCTCCTTCAGGATGGCCTGCAGCTCGAGATTGTTGCGCGCGTGATCGGCGTACTTCGATCCCGGCCACTTCTCGAATAGATCCTTGCGGCCGATCCCCTCACAGAAGTTCTTCCAGAAGGCCTGCTCCGAAGCCATGAACAGGATATGGCCGTCCTTCGCTTCGTAGATCTGGTAGCGGACGCCGCCCCACATGCCGCCGAGCCCCGCCGGCCGCCGTTCGTAGTTGTCCGACGGATTGCCCGTGACTTCGCTCTGGGGGCGCAGATACGCGCGCTCCGTCTCGATCCGATACCAATCCATGTAGGCCGAAGCGTCGGACTGGGCGAGCTCGATCTCGCAGCCCTCGCCCGTAGCGCGCGCCTTGATGACGCCAGCCAGCACCGCGATGGCGCCGACCATCGGCCCCACGTTGATGCCGATGTTGGGCAGCATCGGCGGAATACGCTTGAAACCATGCTCGTCTTCCATCGGTTGGACGATGCCCGACCAGGTGTCGAAGCCGATGCCGTGGCTGGGAAGATCCTGATAGGGACCCGTCGCGCCGAAGCCAGAGATCGCGCAGAACACGATCTTCGAGTTGACCTTCTTCAAGTCCGCATAACCGAGACCCAGCCTGTCGAGCGCTCCAGGACGCATCGCCTCGACGACGATGTCCGCCGTCCTCACGAGATCCTTGTAGATCGCGATGCCATCGGGCGACTTCAAGTCGAGGCAGATGCTTTTCTTGCCGCGGTGCGTGTGGAGATGGAGAAGCGAGACGCCGTTCACGATGGGCCAGGTCATTTGGCGGATGTAGTCACCGGCAGGAAGCTCGACCTTGATAACATCGGCGCCGAGATCAGAAAGGAAGGTGGCCACGAAACCGGGGATGAGCAGGCTCGACTCGATCACGCGGACGCCGGAGAGAAGGCCTGTGGGGCTGCTCATACTTCCAATCTCTTTTCAGGTCATTCGATGAGGGACCCGGTGGGAGTCGACCGGGATCGACGGCTCCGGTGCGCGAATCTAACCTGCGCCGAAGCCCGTTGCATGGTGTTCGAATCGCGAGTGAGGCGCTGCCCGAAGACGGAACGTCGACCGATCACGGAGGGCGTCGCCCGGGCATGCTTCGACAGCCAGAGCTCGGCTCCTCGGATCCGCGCCCGAATCCAGGATTCGCGCGAATGAGCACGACGGTCGATCAGTTGGCGGGTTCCACAGGCGTCCGATGGCGCGGCGATACGGCCAGCACCGAACATCTCACACCGCGCAGGATCAGCTCCGCGGTCTCACCCAGAATCTCCCCGACGACACCCGTACGGCCCAGGGTTCCTACGACGACCAGGTCGAAACCCCGATCCTCTGTGAA
>JANNQH010000862.1:0-2214 GCA_031400655.1 Deltaproteobacteria bacterium
GGCGAGCCCGGCCGCTACACGGATGCCGACATCGCGAAGCTCGCCGCCCAGAAGGCGAACGAGCGGGCGCGCTCCGGCCAGGGCCCCTTCGGCCCCCAGCGCTACCGCGGCTATCGCGGGCTCGCCGAGCTGCCGTGGTTCGAACTCGACGAGCGGGGCGTGCTGCGCTGTGTCGACGAGTCGGTTCCGCTCTCGATCGATACGCATTGTCATTTCGGGATGTCGCTCCTCTTCAAGCCGAAGCTCGACCTGCTCGCGCGGAGCGAGCGCGTCCGCCATCTGCTCGACTGCGACGCGACGGATCCCGGCTGCGCCCTCGACCTCGACGTCTACGTCAACGCAAACTTCGACGAGCCGGCCCTCGAGCAGCTCGAGTGCGAGACGATCTCCCAGGGACTCTGGGGGAGCGACGTCGCGCGCACGCATACCATCCCCAACCTGCTGGGCGAGATGGACTCGATGCGGGTCGAGCGCGCCCTGATCCTGCCGATCGCGTTCGGGTTCCCCTTCGGCGACGATCTGACCGAGCGCTGGCACGAGGCGATCGCAGCCTCGGCGACGAGCCCGCGCCTTTTGGCCGGCGCCTCCGTCCATCCCCGGGATCCCGACAAGCTCGAGCGCCTTGTCGACTTCGCGGCGATGGGCGCGCGGGTCGTCAAGCTGCATCCGACGATGCAGGCCTTCTATCCCGACGAGCCCGATGCGCTCGAGATCTACGAAGCGGCCGAGCGCCTGGGCCTCGTCATCTTTTTCCACGGCGGCCGCGCCGGCATCGAGCCCGAGTCGCGCCACCGTTATGCCCTGCCCCGCCATTACGAGGGCGCCCTCGCCGCGTTCCCCAAGGTCCAGTTCGTCCTCGGCCACGCAGGCGCGCGCGACGGCGAGGACATGCTCGCGCTGGGGCTGCGCCATGCAAACGCCTGGTTCTGCATCCATGGGCAGGGTGTGACCCGGCTCGACGAGATGGTCCGCCGGACCGACGGCGAGCGGATGCTCTTCGGCACCGACTGGCCCTTCTACCACCTCGCGGCGAGCCTCGCGAAGGTCCTGATCGTCACGCAGGATCCCGGGCGAAATGCGATCCGCCATGCGATCCTGCGCGGGAACGCAGAACGTCTACTCGCCTGATGCGCGAAGGAGACCGCGACCGATGACCGCCGTCCATGGCCACTGCGACCCGCGCTTCGAATCCGTCCGCGCGGTCTTCGAGAAGAAGATCGAGTCGAAGCAGGAGATCGGTGCGGCGATCGCGTTCAGTCTCGACGGCGAGCTCGTCGTCGATCTCTGGGGCGGCCACGTCGACCGCGAGCGGACGCGCGAATGGCAGCGCGACACCCTCGTCAACACCTACTCGACGACCAAAGGCATGACGACGATCTGCGCCCATCGGCTCATCGAGCAGGGCCGCCTCGACCTCGACCAGCCCGTCGCAAGCTACTGGCCCGAATTCGCACAGGCGGGGAAGCAGGCGATCCCGGTGCGCTGGCTCCTCTGCCACAAGGCGGGACTCCCGGCGATTCGCAAGCCGATGCCGAAGGAGAGCCTCTACGACTGGCATGCGATGTGTGCGGCGATCGCCGAGACGGAGCCCTGGTGGGAGCCCGGCTCGCAGCATGGTTATTCGCCCGTGACCTTTGGCCACCTGGTTGGCGAGCTGATCCGCCGGATCGACGGCCGCACGGTCGGCCGGATGTTCCGCGAGGACGTCGCTCGCCCCCTCGGCGCCGACTATCACATCGGGCTCGCTGCCGAAGACGACGCCCGCGTCGCCGACATGATCGGCGGCCTGATGCCGGCGCGCGAGGAGCGCGCGGGCGGCGGAGTGCGCCTCAAGGGACCGCTCGCCCAGTTCATGCGGGACATGGGCGATCCGACGACGATGGTCGGCGCCGCATTCAACAATCCGCCGATTCCGAAGGGCGGCGTCAACTCGCGAGCCTGGCGCGGCGCCGAGATCCCCGCCGCCAACGGCCATGGCACAGCGCGGGCCCTCGCGCAGATCTACGGCGCGCTCGCCTGCGGCGGCTCGATCGGTGGCGTCCAGGTCCTCGAGCGCAAGACGATCGAACGCGCCTGCGAAGAGCAGGCCTCGGGGCCGGATGCGACCCTCGGCGGCCTCCCGATCCGCTACGGCCTGGGCTTCATGCTCCGCAGCGAGACGATGCCCTTCTCGCCCTCGCCCCGCGCATTCGGCCATCCCGGCGCCGGCGGTTC
>JANNQH010000863.1:0-2590 GCA_031400655.1 Deltaproteobacteria bacterium
CCACGCCCCCGTCCCGGCATTCCACACGTGCACGCGCACACCGCCGAGCGGCGCGAGCGTGATCGCGAAATCCCGATTCTGCGTCCACAGGTAGATCGTTCCGCCGCCGGTCCCGAGGCGGCCGGCATCGCAGCTGCTGTCGATCGCGACCGGTACGCCATCGGGCCGGAACTGGACCCAGGTGACGGCGGTCGTGCCATTGGGCGCGAAGAAGCTCGATCCCGAAGCGGGGATGTCGGTGACCGCCGTATCGTCGGGCGCCTGCTCGGTCGAGGGGGCCAGGTTGTTGCCCCAGCCGACGCCCGCCTGGGCCTCGAAGACGATCGTCTCCTCGCCGGCATCGATCTCGCAGTTCTGATCCGCGGAGCCCGGCCGGCCGTCATTCAGGACCAGGATTGGCATGGCGCGGCCATCGGCCGACTCGAGCGGGTTGCCCGCCACGTCGCCCGCACCGCCGGCGGCGAAGAACACGACGTGGTTATTGCCGGTGCGGATCGCCTGCGCCCGGGCGAAGTTGAAGGCGTCGGCCACCGACTTCGCCGCCGCGCGGCCTTTCGCGTTCTCGAGGTAGCGGGAGACATTCGGCAGTGTCAGCGCGGTGATCACCCCGACGATCGCGAGGGCGACTGCGACTTCGATCAGGGTGAAGCCGCGCGCGGACATCGCTCGCCGCGCATGCACTGCGCGCAGTGCGCTCATCGCCTGGATCGGTCGTGCTTTGGAGTCCATCATCGCTTGACTTTCCGACCGGAGCTCTCGTCCGGCGCCGCTCCGCGCTTTCCTCGTGATCGCGCCAGAGCCGTGTTGCACGCGCCGCTTCGAGCTTTGGCAGCACGAAGAACGCAAGCGCCATGCCATCGGAGATCGTTTCGGCAAACCAGCGATTCGATTGAGCATTCTCGAAGAGCGGCGAATCGATCCCGGACCCGGGCCACCGCAGATTCCTGCGCACCGCGCAGCGCGCTGCGGTGCGGCGCCGAGCCAGGCGTCGGTTGCAGGGCCCGGAGCCGTGGGCTAATCGACCGCAGAACCACCGACGGTGGAGGGTGATTCCGAGCGATCCTCTTGTACGCAACGCCTGCGCGAGAGGAACGAACGGGACTGGGTCGAAACGCAGCTTTGCGGCAGTACACGAACTCGATAAAGAGTTCGATATGGCCGAGATGAAGCGTGTCGACCCAGCGGGAAGCCGGTGTGAATCCGGCGCGAGCCCGTCGCTGTAACCGGGGACGATCTGCGCATAGAGCCACTGGGTCCTGCAAGGACCTGGGAAGGCGCGCAGAATCGGATGATCCGGGAGCCAGAAGACCGACCCTCCAGCGGCGCTACGACTCTCGGGAGCAGAGGGTGTAGGGCTCGACGGGATGCGTCTTCTGGGTGCACGGGAATTCCATCCCGAGAGCCCCTGGGATCGCAGCCCGTTCAACCCCGCTTACCCGCCGCGTTTCGATCGGAACTCCGAGAGCCGACGCTGCAATCGTCCTCGACGGACTGACCTCACGAGGTCGGTCATGGGCGCCCGGATACGGCGCCCGAGAGGGTCACGATGCGCGCTATTTGCTCGTTGGATCGCAGCCTGCGATCCCATTCCCGTTCGAAGTCCCGCTGCCTTCCCCTTCCGATCGCCTGCCTGCTCACCGGCCTGGCCTTTGCCCTCGCCGGCAGCCCGGCCAAAGCCGGCCCCTACACCGACCCGGGTCACCTAGCGCCTGCCATCGCGGCCTGGGCCAGCGAGGTCGACGAGCTCGTGCGCGGCCCCCTCGACATCACCAATCCCGCCGGCGGGCTCGCGAGCTTCGGCGCCCCGGCGAACGTCGTGGGCGTCGCCAGCGGCAACTCCCTCGACGTCGTCTCCCTCGGTGACGGCGGATCGATCACGCTCTATTTCGACGCCCGCATCCACAATGGCCCAGGCGACGATCTTGCGGTCTTCGAGAACGGCTTCCTCTTCGGCGACGGACTCTTTAGCGAGCTCGCCTTCGTCGAGGTCGGCAGCGACGGCTTCGCGTACGCGCGCTTCGCGGCCACCGCCCTGAATGCGTTTCCGATCGCCTCGTTCGACCCCCTCGATCCGACCGACTACCAGGGCCTGGCCGGTCGCCACGAGATCGGACTCGGGACCGGCTTCGACCTGGCGGCCCTCGCCTCGGATCCGCTCGTGCTCTCGGGCGAAGTCGATCTGATGGACGTGCGTTATGTGCGAATCGTCGACGTCGTCGGTGACGGATCCCGGGTCGATGGCGCGGGGCGGCCGATCTACGACCCCTATGCCACGCCGTTCGCCTCGGGCGGATTCGATCTCGAGGCGGTCGGTGCCCTTTACGTCGTCGAGCCGACCCTCGCGAGCGGACTGCTCGCTGGCGCAGGAGGCTTGTTCATCCACGCGCCGCGCCGCCGCCGGATCACCCGCTCGCGGACCCGCATCGCGCGTTCGCTCGGCGGCTCGGTGCTCGCGCTGATGGCCGTTCTCGCGATCGCGCTGGCGCCAACGACGGGCCGGGCCCTGACGGCGACCTTCGATGATCTGGGTCTCGGCCCGAACGCGTACCTGAATGGCTCGACCCTCGCCGGGGGCTACACGAGCGGCGGG
>JANNQH010000864.1:0-5049 GCA_031400655.1 Deltaproteobacteria bacterium
GGCAGGCCGGACGCGATCCCGCCGCAATCACGCTCGTCGGCGTCGCCAAACGCCAGCCCTTCGACCGCATCCTCGCAACTCTCGAGGCCGGGCTTCGCGTGTTAGGCGAGAACTTCGTCCAGGAAGCGCGCGCGCTGCACACCCGGCTCGAGGCCGAGCTCGCCGCCCGCGAGCACGCCCTCCCCGCCCCTGCGCTCCAGTGGCGCATGGTCGGCGGGCTCCAGCGCAACAAGCTGGCGGAGGCCGTCCGCCTCTTCGACGCGATCGAGAGCGTCGATCGCCCCGAGCTGGTGGCGCCCCTTGCGAAGCACGCGGCGGAGGCCGGGCGGGTGCTCGACCTGCTCGTGCAGATCAACGTCGGCGACGAGCCGCAGAAGGGAGGCTGCAGCTTCGGTGCGGCGCCAGCGCTGCTGCAGCGGATCGCCGGAGAGCCGTCGCTGCGGCTGTGCGGACTGATGGCCGTGCCACCGGCGAGCGAAGATCCAGAAGCCTCGCGCCCCTACTTCCGGCGGCTACGCGCGGCGCGGGACGAATGGGCCCGCGAGGTCCCTGCCCTGGCGGGCGGCGACCTCTCGATGGGGATGTCTCACGATTTCGAAGTCGCCGTCGAAGAGGGCGCTACGCTGGTGCGCGTGGGCACGGCCCTCTTCGGACCCCGAATCGATACACGCTAGCTGGAGAACTCCCGAGCGATGGCGAAGACGAGCTTGCAGCAGACCCGGATCGGCTTCATCGGCTGCGGCGCGATGGCCAAGGCGCTGGCGGGAGGACTCGTCGAAGCGGGGCTGCCGGCTTCGCAGATCCGGGCGTCGGATCCGGTGCCGGCGGCACGCAAGAGCTTCGAGTCGGCGATCGGAGCTGCTGTCGGGGAAGACAACGACGAGGTGGTGGCGGCGTCGGACCTCGTGATCCTGGCGGTCAAGCCGGGGGCCGTCACCGGTGTGCTCGAGGGACTCGAGCCCGAGCCCGCCGCGCGGCCGATCTGGGTTTCGATCGCTGCGGGCGTGCCGCTCTCGACGCTCTCGCTGGCGCTCCCGGACGGGACGCGGATCGTGCGGTCGATGCCGAATACGCCGGCCCTCGTGCGGGCGGGGGCGACGGCGTACTACCCGGGGCCCGCGCTCTCCCCGGGCGACGTGTTGCTGGTCGAGCAGGTACTCGAGGCGGCCGGCTGGGTCTGGCGGTCGCCCAACGAGGATCTGCTCGACGCCGTGACGGGGCTCTCGGGCAGTGGTCCCGCCTATGTCTTCCTTTTTATTGAGGCGCTGGCGGATGCGGGAGTGAGCCAGGGGCTACCCCGCGATGCCGCCCAGGCGCTGGCGATCCAGACCGTGCTCGGGTCGGCGAAGCTGGCCCTCGAGACGGGCTCCCATCCGGGCATTCTGAAGGACCAGGTCACCTCCCCGGGCGGCACCACGATCGCCGGCCTCGAGCGCCTCGAGGCGGGTGGGGTTCGGGCCGCCGTCTACGAGGCCGTCCGCGCGGCGACCAAGCGCTCACGGGCGCTGCGCAAGAAGTCCTGACGCCTCGGGCTTTCTGACTCCGGACCCGCCTGGGCCCGCCCCATCCTCGACCTCGATCGAATTCCTCAAGCTCGTCGGCTATCTGGCCGATCCCCTGCCGCAGCGAGAGCTCGTCTCGCCAGGAGATCGACCGCCGATGCGCATGACACCCCTCGACGTCCAGAGTCACTCCTTCGCCCGGCGCTGGCGAGGCTATGACCCGGACGAGGTCGACGCGTTCCTGCGCATCGTCTCCGAGGATTACGAGGGCCTCGTCCGCGAGACCGAGAGCCAGGCCGACCGGCTCTATCGCCTCGAGCGCCGGGTCGAGGAGCTCTCTGGCCAGGAGCAGCTGCTGAAGCAGACGCTGATCTCGGCCCAGGCGATGGGCCTGGAGCTGCGACGAACCGCCGAGCGCGATGCCGAGCTGCGCCTGGCCGAGGTCGAAGTCCGCGCCGAAAAGATTCTCGACGCCTCACACCGCCGCGCCGCCCAGCTCGCCCAGGACATCCGCGAGATGCGCGCCCTGCGGACCCGACTCGCCGAAACCCTGCGCAGCGCCGCCGAGACCCACATCGCCCTGGTCGCGACCCTCGAAGCCGACCCCGCCGAGGATCCCCTCGTGAAGGGCCTTGCCGAAGGCACGATCGCCTACCTCAAGGCGGGCCGTACGCAGCGCGGCCAGCCGGATCCGGTCGCGGCCCAGCCCACCGCGTTTGGACCCGACGCCCCGGCCGGACCAGCCCAGGCCAACCCGATTCGGCCCGGGCCCCTGGCGTCCGAGCTCGCTGCCGCTGTCGCCGAGCCCGGCAAGGACACACGCCGGGGCTGACCCTCGACTGCGAGAGAAAGCCGAGAGAGTGCGCGCCGCTCGCCGCGTTCGGGCGCGGCTGCGACCGTTGGCAGGCCGAGTCCGATGGGATATCAAGAGGCCCCGATCGAGACTCCCGAGGACCTCCACGCGATGCCGACCTACGACTATCAGTGCGGAAAATGCGGCATCGAATTCGAGCGCGAGCAGCGCATCACCGAACCGCCCGTCAAGACTTGTCCGAAATGCAAGAGTCGCCAGGTCAAGCGCCTGCTCTCCGCGCCGGGCTTCATCTTGAAGGGAGGCGGCTGGTACGCGGACGGCTACGGCAGCAAGGGCAAGAAATCCTCGGGTGGCAGCAGCGAGAGCGGCGGCAGCAGCGACTCGTCCGGCTCTTCGTCGACGTCGTCGTCTTCATCGACTCCGGCGGCGACTCCCTCCTCGACCCCGGCCTCGACTCCCTCCTCGACCCCGGCCTCGACCCCCTCGTCGAAACCGAGCAAGGGCGACGGCGGCAAGTCGAGCGCGAGCGCCGCCTAACCGTGGCCGAGGCCATCGACACCGTCGTCGTGGATGGGCTCGCGCTGGCCGAGACGCTGCGCGACGAGATGGCCCATGAGATCGAGGCGATCGTCGCGAGCGGACGCCGCCCACCGCAGCTCACGGTCGTGCTGGTGGGCGACGATCCGGCGAGCCGCTCTTACATCAAGGGCAAGCAGCGCGCCTGTGCGCGGATCGGTGCGGCGGCGGCAGAGTACCTGCTCCCTGAATCGACGAGCGAGAAGGAGCTGCTCGATCTGATCGGCCGACTCAACGCCGACGACGCGGTCGACGGCATCCTCGTCCAGCTCCCGCTCCCGAAGTCCATCTCGCCCGAGGCCGTCGCCGAGGCGATCGATCCGGCGAAGGACGTCGATGCGCTCCACCCGCTGAATTTCGGCCGGCTGCTGCTGGGCAATGCGCGCCTGATCTCGTGCACACCCCTCGGTGTGCTCGCCATCCTGGACCGCCACGGCATAGCACTCGCCGGGGCCCATGCCGTCGTGATCGGCCGCAGCAACATCGTGGGCAAGCCCGTCTCGATCCTGCTGCAGCAGCGCAACGCGACGGTCACGATGTGTCATTCGAAGACTCGCGACCTCGCCGGGCTCTGCCGCTCGGCCGACGTCATCGTCGCCGCCGCCGGCAGTCCCCGGATGGTGAAGGGCGATTGGATCCGTCCGGGCGCGGCGGTGATGGACGTAGGCGTCTCCGAAGTAGACGGCAAGCTCGTGGGCGATGTCGATTTCGAGGCGGCGATCGGCCGGGCTGGACTCATCACGCCTTCACGCCGAGGCATCGGCCCGATGACGATTACGATGCTCCTGCGCAACACGCTGACCGCCTATTCCCTGCGAAAGCCGACCCTGCGAAAGCCGTCCCCGCAAAAGCCGTCCCCGCACCAGCCGCCCGGGGCGCGCGCTTGAGCGAGCTGCTCCGCACCCCGCTCTACGAAACCCATCGCCGTCTGGGCGCGCGCCTCGTTCCCTTCGCGGGCTACGAGATGCCGATCCAGTACACGTCGATCCTCGAGGAGCACGCTGCGGTCCGCGAGCGCGCGGGCCTCTTCGACGTCTCGCACATGGGCCAGATCCATTTTTCGGGCCCGGGTGCGGTGGCCGCCGTCGATGCGCTCGTGACCTGCGATGTAACGGACCTCTCGCTCGGCCGCGCGCGCTATGGGCTGATGCTGAACGACGAAGGCGGCTGCGTCGACGACGTGATCGTGACGCGCCTCGGCGAGAGCGAGCTCTTCCTGTGCGTCAACGCCTCGAACGTCGAGAAGGATTGCGGCTGGATCGAGGCGCACGTCCCGCGCGACGTGGTCGTCGACGACCGCAGTGCCGCGACCGCGCTGATCGCACTCCAGGGCCCGGCCTCTCCGCGCATCCTCTCCCGATTCGCGGGCTGCGAGATCGCCCTGCCCAAACGCTTCCGCGTCGCCCGTCTCGAGCTGAAGGGCATTTCGCTGCTCGTCTCCGCGACGGGTTACACCGGTGCCCCAGGCTTCGAGCTCTACTGCGCGAATGCCGACGCCGAGCCGCTCTTCAGCGGACTGCTCGCGGCGGGCGAGTCGGAGGGAATCCGGCCTGCCGGACTCGGAGCGCGAGACACGCTGCGCCTCGAGGCCGGCATGGCGCTCTATGGCCATGAGCTCGACGATACGACTACGCCCTTCGAGGCGGGGCTCGAGCGATACGTGAAGGATCTCGCCCGAACCTTCGTCGGCGCCGCCGCGCTGCGCGCGAAGGCGACCGCACCGCCGCACCGCCGCCTCGTCGGCTTCGAGCTGACGGATCGGGGTATCGCCCGCGCCGACTACGAGATCGTCCACGCTGAAAAAATCGTCGGTCGTGTCACCTCCGGCGCGCCCTCTCCGACGCTCGGAAAGTCGATCGGCCTCGGCTACGTTCCGAGCGCGCTGTCGGGCATCGGTCAGGCGCTCTCGATCCGGATCCGGAGCAAGGACATCGCGGCGCGAGTTGTCGCTCTTCCGTTCCTGCGCTGAGCCCTCAGCGCGAGAAGAGCCCTCAGCGCGAGAAGAGCCCTCAGCGCAAAAAGAGCGGCGCGGATCTCGGCCGCTGCGAAAGACGCAACAGTTCAAGCCAGGGAGACCAGAGCAGGTGGCAGACTACGAGATTCCCGGCGAGCTTCGTTTCACAAACGATGACGAGTGGGTGCGCAACGAGGGCAGCG
>JANNQH010000865.1:0-1736 GCA_031400655.1 Deltaproteobacteria bacterium
CGCGTCGAGACGGATCTCGCGATCGAGTCGGCGCGTTATGCCGATGGCCGGATCGACGCGAAGGGCAAGCTCGATCTCGCCCTCGGCCTCGAAGGACTCGAGTCGCAGGATCCCGTTCGGATCCAGGCGGTCTTCGCGCCCGAGAGCGGCGGGCGTGTCGACGTGAACGGCACGGGCACGGTCGCCGGCGCGGTGCGTGGGGCACTTCGCTTCGACGCCTTCGACGTGTCGCTCGTCGCGCCGCTGCTGCCGCAGGACACCCAGGTCTCGGGCAAGCTGACCGGAGAGGTCGAGCTCGAGACGACGGCAG
Organism: Deltaproteobacteria bacterium; assembly: GCA_031400655.1. Classification (GTDB taxonomy): domain Bacteria; phylum Myxococcota_A; class UBA9160; order UBA9160; family UBA4427; genus UBA4427. The sequence continues at coordinate 311 of JANNQH010000865.1, forward strand.
AGCGCGAGCTCGCCCGGCTCGCGAGCCATCTGCGGATCGGTGCGGCGCGAGTCGTGCGGATACCCGTCGACGTCGCAGGCGATTTGACGCTCACTGCGCGGATCGACGGCGACGGCCCGATCGAGCTCGACGCCAAGGCGGCGCTCGCCGACGGCGGCCGCGTCGAGCTCGTCGGCACATCGACTCGCAAGGGCGTCCTCGCCCTGAAGGCCGAGCTCTCGAACCTCGATCTCGCGGCGGCGACGCCGTTCGTCGCCTCCCCCGATCTCGCGCTCGCGGGCCGCGCCACGGGGCACGGAAAGCTCGCGGGCGCCTACGACGCCCTCGACTCCCTCGCCCTCGATCTCGAGATCGCGGGTGCAGCCCTCCGGATGAGCGATACGCGCATCGACGGGCCGCTCGCGGTCAAGCTCGATGTCGCGAAGCCCTTTGCCCAAGAGCGCCGGGGCACCGTCGACCTCGACCTGACACTTTGCGAGGTCGCCGTCGGCGAGTCGTTCAAGAAGCCCGCCGGTGTGCGTGCCGAGCTGGCGACGAAATTTTCGGGGGATCCGTCGGGCGAGCTCGCCTTCGAGAGCCGGGGCGAGCTCAATAACATCAATGAGCTGCTGCTCCGGGGCGCGGTCGGCGGCAAGACGAGTATCGCAATCTCCAGCTCGAGCTTCGATCTGAAAGGCTGGTCGGGGCTCGTGCCGTCGCTCGCCGCGTACGAGCCCATGGGCGTCGTCGCATTCGAGGGCTTCTCGCTCGAACGGCGCGAGGGGGCGAAGGATCGCTTCGGCGGGCGGATTGCGCTGCGGACCGTCGATCTATCGCTGCCCGGGGCGGGACGAGTCCGGCTGCGGGGGAATCTGGTCGGCGCCGGGGAACGCATCGAAGCGAACGCGCTCTCGGCGACGATCCACGGGCTCACCCTCGCCATCGACGGCCGTGTCGATGACCCGCTCTTCGACGCGAAGTTCGAGCTCGCGGCCCACTCGGTCGGTGAGGCCGAGGCCAACGATCTGATCTCGGGCCTGACCTCTGCGCGGGACACCGTGTTCGGCGCTTTGCGCTTCGACTCGAAGCTCGCGGGCATGGCCGGCGGCGAGGCGAGTCTCTATGACACGCTCGCCGGGTCGGTGCGCTTCACGATCGGCGAGAGCGGCGGGGGGCGGCTGCGCGGCGTCTCGCTGCTGCGCACGACGCTCGGACAGATTCCGCTCCTCGGCGGGGCGACGCGGCTTGCGCAGAAGCTGCGCGCGCAGCCGGCCGAGCCCGACTATCTGGGCGAGGAGTTCGAGCTCATCGAGGGCGAGCTCGCGATCGCGGCCGGCGAGATCGACGCGCGAACGCTGCGCATTCGGTATCGCGGATACGAAGCGCGGTTGACTGGGCGCATGCAGCTCGCGGGCCTCGCGCTCGACATGCGCGGCGAGCTGCTGCT
>JANNQH010000866.1:0-1924 GCA_031400655.1 Deltaproteobacteria bacterium
AATCGCCGTCGAAATTTCCGAAGTCGCTGAGCCCGGTCGACGACTTCGCGAGGTCGACGAGCTCGTCGACTTCGAGGGAGACGAGCTTCTCTGCCCCGCCCACGGAATCACCCATCGCGTTCATGCGGCGCACCCAATCCGTTCGCGGGTAGCGCTCTGCCATCGACTTCAACACGGGATTCCTCCTTCGGCTTCTTTTTGCGGGCAGCTGGCGCGCCCGCATTCTCGCGAAAAATCCTCGAAAAAGGGAGCTTCGCGCCGTACTGGAAGCGCAAAGCGGCAGCCCCGACCGCGAGCTACGGTGGCCGCCACCAGGGAGGCGAGCATGCGATTCGACAACCGTGTGACCCGGGATCTCGGGGTCGAGATTCCGATCGTGCAGGCCCCGATGGGCTGGATCGCGCGCTCGCAGCTGGCCTCGGCCGTCTCCCGCGCGGGGGCACTCGGCATCATCGAGACCTCGTCCGGGGAGCTCGACGCGGTGCGCCACGAGATCCGCGAGATGAAGCGGCTCTCCGATCGACCCTTCGGCGTCAACATCGCCCAGGCCTTCGTGCGGGATCCGGGGATCGTCGACTTCGTGGCCGGCGAAGGCGTCCGCTTCGTCACGACCTCGGCCGGCAGCCCGACCCAGTACACGAAGGCCCTGAAGGAGCGCGGGCTCACCGTATACCACGTCGTTCCGACGCTGCGCGCCGCGCTGAAGGCAGTGGATGCGGGCGTCGACGGGTTGATCGTCGAGGGCGGTGAAGGTGGCGGCTTCAAGAATCCGAGCCCGGTTTCGACCTTCGTCCTGCTGCCGCTCGTCCGCTCGAAGGTCGACGTGCCGATCATTGCGGCCGGCGGGATCTGCGACGGCATCTCGATGGCGGCGGCCTTCGCCCTCGGCGCCGAGGGTGTCCAGATGGGAACGCGCATGGTCTCGGCCCTCGAGTCCCCCGTCCACGACAACTGGAAGCAGGCGATCGTCGCCGCCGCCGAGACCGATACGCTCTTTCTCCGTAGCGAACGCGGCCCGGCGCTACGGACGCTGCGCACGGCGCGCAGCGAACGCATCTTCGCGGGCGACGGCAACGCGATGCAAGGCCTAGCCGATGGCATCTCCGCCCTCTATTTCGAAGGCAAGCTCGAGATGGGTCTCGCGTTATGCGGCGAGGTCGCGGGACGAATCGAATCCGTCCGGCCCGTCGCCGAGATCATCGCCGACACCGTCCGCGAATACGCGGAGACGGTTTCGCGGCTTCACGCGAGTCTGCGCGCCTGAGCCGATCGGACTCAGCGCGCCGACGGCTCGAGGACCACGACGGGAATTCTGCGGCCCGTGCGCTCGCGGTACTGCGCGTAATCGGGTGACTGCACCACCAGCTCGCGCCAGATCGCCTCGCGCTCTTCGCCCTCGGCGTCCCGCGCCCTTGCTTCGAAACGCCGTCCACCGACCTGGACGAAGACCTCGGGCTTCGCCGTGAGATTCCAGTACCAGGCCGGGTGCTTCGGCTCGCCGAGCAGTGACGCGATCACGACGAACGAGTCACCCCTTGGCAGATAGGTGAGCGCGTTCCATCGCGGGGTCCCGGTCTTCCGCCCGACGGTCTCGAGCAGGAGCACCGGCAGGTTCGCCATGCGCGCGCCGATGCGACCGTTCGACCAGCGATAGAGCCGCTTGTGACAGCGCCAGAAGAGCTCGACCCAGGCGCTGCGCGTGATCGCCAAGTGTTTTCCTTCCTGCTCGCATCGGATGCGTCGGATGCGTCGGAGGATCCGACTCGGCCGTTCAGCTCGCGCGCAGATCGCGCAGGACGTCGTCCCAGATGTCGGGATCCTTCGTCCAGTGGCCGACGAGGCTCACGCGGTCGATCTTCCCGTCACAACGCTCGCGGACCTTGCGCGCCACATCCTTCATCGGCCCGCAGACGGCGATGGCTTC
>JANNQH010000867.1:0-8026 GCA_031400655.1 Deltaproteobacteria bacterium
CCATGTCCTTGCGGCGGAAGGGAATGGGCGCCCGCGAGAAATAGAGGGCGAAGCCCTGTCGATCGACCACGACCTTGACGCGGTTCGGATCGTCGAAGGCGTCCGGTTCGGCGCGGTGGATGACGGTCGACATCGCTGCCTGGCCGAGCGCTTCGATCGCCGCGTCGATCACGAAGCCATCGATCAGGGGCTCGTCGCCCTGGACGTTCACGATCACGTCGTGGTCGTGGCGGGCGGCGACCTCGGCGAGGCGGTCGGTGCCCGTCGGATGGTCCGGCGAAGTCATCTCGACCTGCGCACCGAAGGCGAGGCAGGCGTCGCGGATCCGCAGGTCGTCGGTCGCGATCACGACCGCATCGACGTGTTTGGCGAGCCGCGTCCGCTCCCAGACGTGCTGGATCATCGGCTTGCCGGCGATCGGGACGAGCGGCTTGCCCGGAAAGCGGGTCGAGCCATAACGAGCGGGCAGGATGGCGAGCACCGTCATAGCGACCATCCTACCCGAATCGCGAGTCCGAAACGAAGGTCTCGTCGCATCGCCCCTCGAGATCTCGCGACGTCCAGTCGCCCGGCATGGCTTCCTGCACTCCAGGGCTAGTGTCCCGGGCGTGGCAGAATCGACGGGCGCGAACTTGGGCAGTGATGCGGCGGGATCCGCCGACCCCGGCCCGCGCCCCCGCCGGCCCTGGTGGATCCCGCCTTTCCTGGGCCGGATGCCGCAGGGTCTCGACGATCGCTACGTCCCGGTCGTCGGCATCGTCTCGCTGGCGTTCCTGTTCGAGAACTACGACGTCTCGATGCTCTCCGCGGCGCTGAAGCAGATCCGCGAGAGCTTCGGGCTCGGCACGTCGGAGATGAGCGAGCTGCTCGCGTGGATCCGGCTCGGGGCGATTCCCGCCTTCCTCCTGCTGCCACTCGCAGACCGCCTCGGGCGCCGCCGGGTCTTTCTCGTCGCGATCGCCGGGATGAGTGTCGGGACGTTCGTCTCTGGTCTCGCGCAGACACCGATGCAGTTCGTCGTGGCCCAGACCGTGACGCGCAGCTTTCTGGTCGCCGCGACCGCGACGGCGGTCGTGCTCGTCGCCGAGGCGCTCCCCGCCCGCCACCGCGGTTGGGGGATCGGCATCCTGGGGGCGATCGGAACCGTGGGCTTCGGTCTCAGCGCGATCCTCTACGCCTTCGTCGATCACCTGCCCTTCGGCTGGCGCTTTTTCTACTTCGTGGGGCTCGCGCCACTTTTGTTATTCGGAAGCTTCCGCCGCCAGATCGTCGAGACCGAGAGGTTCCAGGCAGCCCAGGCGCTGCTGCCGGCGGGATCGCTCTGGCAGCGCATCACGGGACCGATGCTCGAGCTCGTGCGCGACCATCCCCGTCGCAGTCTCGCCGTCGCTGCGATGGCGGCGAGCGTTTCCGCCGCGACGACGCCCGCCTTCAACCTCGCCTCGGATTTCGTCCAGTCGACCCACGGCTGGGCGCCCCACAGCTATTCGCTGATGGCACTCCTCGCCGGTGGCCTCGGCACGATCGGCAATCCCGCGATGGGTCATGCGGCGGATCGTTTTGGGAGACGCCCGGTCGCGCTCGTCGCGTTTGCCGCCTTCCCGGTCGCGACATTCGCCATGTATTTCGGGCCCGAATGGGCGGTGCCATTCGTCTGGATCCCGTTCGTCTTCCTGTTGACTGGGGGGAACGTCTTGATGCGGATCATCACGAGCGAGCTCTTTCCGACCTCGAGCCGGAATACGGCGATGGGTTGGGAAACGCTTCACGAGACGCTCGGCGCCGCGCTCGGCTTCGCAGCCGTGGGATGGTTGGCGAGCGAGATGGATGGCCTCGCGCAGGCGGCTGTTGCGGTCAGCTGCGTGTCGGTGCTCGGCGCGTTCATCGTGTGGCAATTCCCGGAGACGGCGGGCCGGGAGCTCGAGTCCGGGGTCGAGCCGGAGGTCGAGATCGCGACTCATTGAAGCGCCCCGTGGATCACGCACTTCGCTAAGCTGCGCGCGCTCCGGGCCGCCTGTCGGGCCGCATGGGCATGGAAGCAGGCTTCGCATCGGCATGAATCCCGGACTCTATTTCTGGACGGCGGCGCTCGTGAACCTGGCGATCGTCTGTGCGACGGCGATCCTCGGCGTCCGCTGCGCGCGACGCGGCGAGATCGCGCGCCACCGCCAGGCGATGAAGATCGCCTCCTGGCTCGTGGTCGCGTTCCTGCTCTCGTACGTCTTGAAGGTCCTGGTGATCGGCCGCGAGGACATGTCGGTCTGGTCGAGCTTCGACGTCTGGGTGCTCCGCTTCCACGAGCTCTTCGTGATCTCGATGCTTGGCGCGGGGAGCGCCGCCTGGATCCAGTCGCGCAAGCTCGTCGGAACCCGGATCGTGACGCGGGACCCGAAGGATCCCGAGCCCGACCCGAAGGCGCTTCGTTGGCACCGCCGAGCCGGATGGAGCGCCCTGCTCGGCGCCCTCCTCGGTTTCGCGCTGGCGATCGGCGTGCTCGCCGGCATGTTCCAACGGGCGCTCGGCTAGCGGTCTGCTAGGCGAGACTCTGGAGCGCCGGGATCATCTCCTTCGTCGCGCGCTCGATGATCACGTCGGGATCCGAGAGGGCCGAGATCACGAAATGCCGGCAGCCGGCCTTCGCGAACTTGCGCAGCTGCTCGAGGCAATCCTCGGGCTTGCCGAGCAGGCAGTAGCGCTTCGAGGCCTCCCGAAAGTCGGTGTTGTAGATCATTCCGAGGAGCTTCGAGGCGCGGTCGTGGGCGGCTTCGTAGGAGTCGTCGAGCACCGTGAAGAGCAGCGCCGACGTATGGAACGGCTTACCCGCGCGGCCGGCCTCCCGGGCGTGGCCCGCGATCGTGCGCAGATTAGACTCGTAGGTCGCGACGTCGCACATGTGGGAGATGTAGCCGTCGCCGAGGCGACCGGCGCGGCGCATCGATGCGGCCTTGCGGCCGCCGACGATGATCGGTGGACCACCGGGGCGCACCGGCTTCGGCTCGATCTTGACCGGCCCGAAATCGTGGAAGCGGCCGTGGTGCTCGACCTTCTGCTCGGTCCAGTGGCGGCGGATGATCTCGATCGCCTCGTCGGTGCGCGGGCCGCGTTCGGCGAGGTTGGCGCCCACCGCGGCAAACTCCGGCGGAAACTCACCGCCGACCCCGACGCCGAGCAGCAGGCGCCCGCCCGAGAGCATGTCGAGGGTCCCCGTGATCTTGGCCGTCAGCGTCGGATTGCGCAGCGGCAGCAGCAGCACACCCGTCGCAAGCTCTACCCGCTCCGTCACCGCCGCGACGAACGAGAGCAGCGACAGACTCTCGACGACCGGAATGTGGAACGCGATATGGTCACCGACCCAGAGCGAATGGAGCCCGCTCGCCTCGATCTTTCGCGCGCGGTCGAGAATCGACGCGCGGTCGGCGCCCGACATCACCATGCCCATCTTGACGTCGTCGACGATGTTCAGCCCCTCGAATTCCATCGTTTTCCCTCAGAGCCGGATGCGCGACGACGGGCGTCGGTTCGCATTGCGCGAATGCAGCCAGGCGCCGGCGATCATGCCGCCGCCCAGCAGCACGGCGCCTGTCAACCATTCCTGATAGCGGGAGGCGGCGCGCAGCTCGAGATTCTCGAGCTTCAGCGTATCGAGCTCTTTTTCCTGTTCGCCGTCGTTCGTAGACAGCGCCGTATTCGATTCGCGCAGGGTCTTCGTCTCCTCCCGCACCTTCTCGAGCTCGCGAGTCCGGGCAGCCAACTCGGTCTCTGCGTTCGCGAGCCGGGTGGCCGCCGGGGGGCTCGCATCGAGATAGCCGTCCGGGATCCAGCCGGACTGGCCGTCCGCGGTCTGGACGCGGATCCAGTCGGTCCCCTTCGTGAGGATCGTGACCTGATCCCCCGTCGCGATCGTTCCGAGGATCCGATACTCGTTGCCGCCCCCCGTCCGAAGGTTGAGGCGCAGATCGCCCTTGACCCAGCCCTGCTCGACGGCCGAGGCCGCGCTCGCGGCGGCCACGACGGTGAATGCGAAAACGACGGATAGGACTACGCGGGCAGGTCCGGTCGAGCGTGAGCGGTGCGATTGCAATTCCATCTCCCCATTGGAACGCACAGTTTGGCGAAGATCGCGCGATCGGGTAGAGGGTGAATCGGTACGATCGTGCTCGGGTCAGGCGAGGGCAAGCCTCGCCGCCGCGACGAGGAATCCTCCGTAGAGGACTCCGTAGCTCAGCCGCTTCGCGAAGCCACGCGAAATCGGGCGGCGGAGCACGCTCGAGAGGGTCTCGGCGACGAAGCTCCGGGACTGCTGGGTCCCGGATTCGACCTCGCGGGCGAAGACCGGCTCCCCCCGCAGCCTCGACTCGATGATCGAGAGCCAGCAGGTATTGGCGCAGACGCGCCACCCGAGCAGCACGATGGGGGCGCCGACGACGTAGGTCCACCAGGCCGCCCGCCACGGCAATGTCCAGCCCACGACCAGGAAGAGCATCACGGCGATGTGCACGACCCAGATCACGTCCGCAGCGATCCGCCGCGGACCCGAGCAGATGGACTGGGTCGCGGGACTCGACATCACGTCGTCTCCGCTGGCTCGGCGCGAGACGCCTTTCGACCCTCGTGGAGGTCGAAGATCTCCTGGAGCAGGTGGGCCAGATAGAAGGCGATGTGAAGGGGCACGAGCCACGGCCAGGCTCTCCGCAGCGGGTCGAGCGCGCCCACGCCGATCAGGCCGACGATCGAGCCGAGGATCATCGGATGCGGGATCGCCCCATACGGAAAGCGTTCGACCTTCTGCGCCTCGCAGACCCCGAGCTCGGCACCGAAGTAGGTGCGGTCGAGGCCGAGAGCGTCCGTCGCGAGCGCGGCCAACCCGAAGCCGAAGGACATCAAGCCGAGGGAGACGGGGTCGAATTCGAAGTGGATCAGATAGAGCATGCCCAGGATGACGAGAGAGAGCGATTTGTAGAAGAGGGCGTCGCGTTTGAAGACCCCGAACGAGACGTCCAGCCGCGACGAGAAGGCGGCCATGTAGAGGAAGTAGTGGATAAAGCTGCCGAAGAGGACGAGCGGCCATGCCGATCCGATGGCGAGTGAGACGAGGCAGAGGGCCGCGACGAAGATCAGGTTTCGGTGGCCGACCCGACGCGCGATCTGCTGCCAGACGTGGGTCTGCCAGACGATCGCCCGGGCGGCGAAACGGTCGATCGCGCGGTCTGGTGTCAGGGTGCCGAGAAAGAGGCTCCGCGCCCATTCGTTGTAGCGCGCGCTGAGATTGGACAGCGCGTCGGCCCAGGTCGCGAGGCGTGGTGACGAGACGACGTAGTGGAGCTTCAGGTTGATCCGCGGCGTGGGCACCGCCCCGTCGTCGAGGGCGCTGATGTAGTGAGGCGTGCGGTGGTAGTCGAACGCGACGACCTCCGTCTCATCGAGGGTGACGACCGCTTCGGCTCCGCCGTTTCGCTCGAGGGGGAAGTGGGTGCGGATGCGCCGATTCGGGCTCACGGCGACCATGCAGCGGTAGAGCGTGGCGCCCGGGTAGACGGCAAAGGGCCCGTCGATGTGGGGGACGTAGAAGACCCGGTCCGAGCTCGTCTCGCGATCGGGACCCGCCACGTAGACCTCGTTCATCGCCTCGACCGGGCGGATGCGGGCTCGCGGTCCGTGGCGCTCGCGAAACATCGAGGCGATCGCTTCGGATCCCGACACCGCGCAGCTGACGGCGCGCGCGGTCTCGTCGAGCTCGCGAACCCACCAATGCGTCGTCTGGCCCGACGCCGGAGTCCGCGCTTCGACCCAGTGCCGGAGCCTGTCGAGGGCGTTTCGATCCTGGGCTTCGACGAGACGCGTCGTGAGCAGCGAGCGACGGGGCACGAGGCGTTCGAGCAGCGCGCCACGGGCGCGAGGTGCGGCGGCGAGGACGAGCGGCAGCAGAAGCACGACGTGCTCGGCAAAGCGTCCCCAGGCGCCGGGTCGACCCTGGTAGTCGCTCTCATAGGTTGGCTCGTCGGACACGAGGTGGGCGAATTCCTGGAGTGCGTAGGCCCCGGCGAGCGCGACGACGAGCCACGGGATCGGAATTGCCGACATGAGGCTCGCCGTCACGAGAGCGCCGATGGAGATCGCGTGAATTGCGGCGAGACGCGCGGGCAGGACCACGCTCGACCCGGTCACCATGAGCGCGCCGATTGCGACCGGCACGGCACGCCCGATCTGCGCGGTGAGCACGAACGCGGCCCACAGTCCGAGCGGCGCCGAGACGAGGTGAAGCGCGACGTTCAGGCGGGTCGCGTGACAGGCGAGGAAGGCTGTCCGCACACGCGTCCAACGATCCACCGGCGCCACACTTCCAGCGCTCATCGCGTGGCTCCGGCGAGCGACGCGCTGAGCCAATAGCGGAATGGCCCGAAGCGGAGCCATGCGCCGCGTCGAGCGAAGAGGTCGAGCGGGAGGGGCTCGACGTGAAACTCACGCAGCCAGCGATGGAGCCCCGTTCGCGCCAGCGACGGAAGCCCGAGCCCGTCGGCGAAATCGACGACGACGACTCGGCCGCAGGGGGCGAGCTGCCGGATCGCATTGTCGAGGGCGGCTCGGGGATCCTGAACCATCGAGAGGCAGTAGGAGAAGAGGATCCGGTCGGGGCTTCGTCCGAGCACTGCCGTGTAGTCGACGTCCTCGGCGAAGCCCTGGACGAGGTTTGCCCAGGGGCAACGCTTACGAGCGACCTCGAGCATGGCGTCGCTTGCATCGACTCCGCCTAGCGTCGCCCCCGGCCTGGCCGCGTGTAGCACTGCGAGATTGCGTCCGGTTCCCGGGCCGACCTCGACGAGGCCCGACCAGGACTCCTGCCCGAGCTGCGCCAGCAGCTCGTCGCGTCCGAAGAGGTAGTAGCGGCGCGTCAGGTCGTAGAGGTTCCGCGACCAGCCGTAGTAGCGGTTCAAGAACTCGCGATGGGCCCCACGATCGCGCAGTACGGCGTCCATCAGTGGACCAGCCGGTGGAAGCTGACGCGGCGGTATTGACGCGTTCGGTCGAGCGCGGTGGCGAGCTCGGTCTCGGGTGTCAGCTCTTCGAACCAGCGACCGGCTTCGCAGCGTTCGAAGATCGAGCTCTCCTCGACCGTGCGGTGAAGCACGATCGCGCCGTCGCGACCGGTGCGGCGGATCTCCTGGAGAAGGCGCTCCTGGGCCGGAGCGTCGAGCCAGTCGGGCGCGTCGAGCAGCGAGTAATGGCTCCAGGTGCGGGCCGAAGCGCTGCCCATGACGTCGAAGAAGCTGCGCCGGTGGTAGCGGATCTCGGTCGTCGCCTGCTGACTCCGCTCATAGTGGTCGGGGCGCAGATAGGGCGGAACGCCTTCCTTGTCGTCGTGGTGGAACTGGCCGGTCACGAAGTACCAGGCGAACCAATTGGTGCGCAAATCGGTTTCGGCGAGACGGTGGATGTGGTGCAGGAAGAGATCGAGCAGTCCCATCTGCTCGGTCTCGCGCAACCGTTCGCACTGGCGGTAGTTGACGCCGAGAGCCAGCAGCTGGATCGGCGAGCACGCAAGCAGCTTCGCCAGCGGGCTTCGGAGCACGGGGGCGATTGCGTCCTCGATCGCGCGCTGGCGTGCCTCGATCGGCTGGTCCATGAGCCCGCGCAGCCAGTCTGCGTCGATTCCGCTCCGCTGCCGCAATTCCCGCACGACCCGCGAGGTGAGTCCTTCGCCGTAGAGACTACGGTGGAAGATGTGCTGATTGGCGCGCCAGTAGCGCTGCATCCAACGCGGCAGATCTTCGACCAGGCGGGTCAGGGTTGGCGCAGGATCCGGCAGCCAGCCACGGCCGAAGAGGTCATAGAAGGACGAGTAGGGTTTCTGGTAGCGCGCGGCCTGCAGCTTGAGGGCCGAAAGCGCAAGGTGATGAGCGTTGATATCGACGGCATCGATCCAGCGTGGATTGCGCGCCAACATGCCCGCCACGCCACAGCCGGCGCCGGAAACCCCGAGCACGCGGGATTCTTCGTCGAGGCCGAGGAAGCGCTCGTCGACCTCGGC
>JANNQH010000868.1:0-6716 GCA_031400655.1 Deltaproteobacteria bacterium
CGCTCGGGTGGCGCGACGGCCGATGCGCTCACGGTCCTCGACCACGTCGACCTCGAGATTCGCGAGGGCGAGGTCGTCGTCATCCTCGGTCCGTCGGGCAGCGGGAAGACGACGCTGCTGGGACTGCTCGCCGGACTCGACCGCCCGAGCGAGGGCGACGTCCTGTTCGCCGGGACGTCCTTCGCGAGTCTCGATGAAGACGCGCGTGCCGCGCTCCGGGCGGACCGGGTGGGGTTCGTGTTCCAGGGCTTTCATCTGATTCCGACGCTCTCGGCCCTCGAGAACGTGATGGTGCCCCTCGAGCTGATGTCGAAGCACAGCGCGCCGAAGCGCGGCGAGGCAGAGGCGATCGCGCGGGAGCTGCTCGCCCGCGTCGGACTCGCGGATCGCGTGCACCACTATCCCGCCCAGCTCTCGGGCGGCGAGCAGCAGCGCGTGGGAATCGCCCGCGCCTTCGCGAACGAGCCCCTCGTGCTCTTCGCCGACGAGCCGACGGGCAATCTCGATCGCAAGACCGGGGCCGACGTCGCCGATCTATTGCTCGAGCTGAATCGCCAGCGCGGGACGACCCTCGTGATCGTGACCCACGACCTCGAGCTCGCCCGCCGCGCCCACCGCATCGTCCACCTTGCGGCCGGCCGCATCGACCGGATCGAAGCGTGCGGCTGAGGGGCGGCTTCGTCGTCGCGATGCTCCGGCGCGAGCTGCGCGGGGCGGTGCGGCGATTCGGGTTCTACGCGGCCTGCATGGCGATCGGGGTCGCCGTCGTGATGAGCCTCCACGCGCTGCGGGAGGCCGTGAACAGCGCGGTCGAGCTGCGCTCGAAGGAGCTGCTCGGGGCGGACCTCCGGCTCGAGAGCCGCGACCCGTTCGGGCCCGAGAATGCTTCGCTGCGCGCCGTCGTCGAGCAGCGGGCGCTGACCCCGGTGACGCAGGTGACGCGGATGGGCTCGATGGCGCTGGCCGAGCGATCCGGGCGCAGTCGCCTCGTCGATCTGCTCGCGATCGAGGGTCAGTACCCGATCTACGGCGCCGTCTGGACCGAGCCGGCCTACGCCTTCGAGCGCTTCGGCCAGGTCCCGCTCGGGGTCTTCGTCGACACCAGTCTGATGATCCAGCTCGATCTCGAGGTCGGCGAGCAGATCCGGATCGGGAGCGAGTCCTTCGAGGTCGTGGCGGGGATCGTGAAGGCGCCGGGCCGCTTCGGATTCCAGGCGGAGATCGCGCCGCGCATCTTCATGACCCGGCGCGATCTCGACCGCACGGGCCTCCTGCAGGTCGGGAGCCTCGTGACCCATCTGCGTTATTTCAAGCTGCCCGATGGGGTCGCGAACGCCTGGTACGAAGAGAACGAGCACCGCCTCGAGGCCGCGCGGATCCGGGCCCAGACCCTCGCGACCTATCAGGAGGAGCTCTCCGAGGCCTTCGGAAACCTCACGCGCTACCTCGGTCTCGTCGGCCTGGCGGCGCTCCTACTCGGCAGCATCGGCGTCGCGGCGGGCATGCGCGCTTTCGTGCAGGAGAAGCGGGACGCGGTGGCGATCCTGCGCTCGATCGGGGCGACACCGGGGGACGTCATCGCGATCCATGGCGGGCTCGCCCTTGCGCTGGGGCTCGGGGCGGGGGCGCTCGGGGTCGCCGTCTGCTTTCCGATCCTCTGGCTGCTGCCGATCGCGTTCCGGGGGCTGCTGCCCGTCGAGGTCTCGCTCTCGCTCGGGCCCGCTGCGCTCGCGGCGGGCCTGCTGCTGTCGATCTGGGCGACGTTGTTATGTGCCCTCGGCCCGGTCCTCGATCTCGCGGCCGTTGCTCCGCTCCGCGCGCTGCGGAGCGATTTCGGGGCGCGCTCGGAGAAGCGCACGATCGGGCGGACGGCGATCCTCGGGTTGGTCGCCCTCTCGCTCTTCGCGGCTTCGATCTGGCAGGCGCAGAGCCTCCGCGTGGGCGCGGGCTTCGCGGTCGGCACCCTCGCGAGCGTGTGCCTGCTCGGGCTCTCCGCGCTGGCGCTGATGCAGATCCTGCGAAGCTATCCACCGCGCGGCTTCGCCTTCTGGGCGCGCCAGGGGATCGCCAACCTCTCCCGGCCCCGCAATCACACGCTCCCCACCACGATCGCAATCGGCTTCGCCCTCTTCGTGATCGGCACCGTCCACGGCGTCGAGCGCAACGTGCTCGCGCAGCTGGCGACCGATACCCGCCCCGACCGTCCGAACGTCGTGCTGTTCGATGTCCAGACAGACCAGCAGGCCGGCGTCGAGCAGCTCCTCGCGAAGCACGGCGCGCTCGTCACCGACCGCGCCCCGATCATCGCCGCCCGGCTATCGAGCGTCGCCGGCATCGACCGGGCGGATCAGCTCGCCGACGAATCGCTCTCCCGCGATCGCCGCTGGGCGCTCCAGCGCGAGTACCAGCTCACCTATCACGACCGGCCGCGGGACAGCGAAGAGATCGTCGCGGGGGCGTGGTGGGTGCCTGGCGAGGTCAGCGCCGACGAGCTGCCTTATCCGATCTCCCTCGAGCTCGATCTGGCAGAGTCCCTCGGCATCGGGGTAGGCGATGCCGTCCGTTGGCAGATCCAGGGCGTCGAGGTCGAGACGGTGGTCGCGAACCTGCGCCACGTCGATTGGGGTCGAATGGCGACGAATTTCTTCGTCGTGTTCCCGACGGCGGCCCTCGAATCGGCGCCCCAGAGCCGCGTCCTGCTCGCCCATCTCGCGGATGCCGAGGCGCGCGCCGCCCTCCAGCGCGACATCGTCGTGGAGTTCCCGAACGTGTCGGCCCTCGATGCGACGCTGATCCTGCGATCCCTCGACTCGATGTTCGACCAGATCGGGATCGCGGTGCGCATCCTCTCGCTCTTTACGCTCGCGACCGGGATGGCGATCCTGGTCGCTGCGTCCCTCGCCGCCCGGCGCGAACGCGCCCGCGAGGCCTTGCTGCTGCGGATCCTCGGCGCCTCGCGGTCGGTGCTGCGCCGGATCGCGTTGACGGAGGCGGTGGCGTTGGCGGCCCTGGCGGCGGTCGTCGGGGGTCTGCTCGCCCTCGTGGCGGCGGCTTGTCTCGTGATCTTCGTCGTCGATCTGAGCTTCGATCCGCCGCTCGTCGAGCTCGCCGGCCTTGCACTGGCGACCTTCGTCGTCACGGCCCTGGTCGGCGGCGCCACGGCAGTGACGGCCCCCGCTGCCTCGCCGATCGAGGGTTTGCGCGGCGACATCGGCTGAGCGGCGGGCGGGTGCAGGCGCGCGCGGCGTGTTGATAGACTCGGGACTCGATCGACGCGCAGCGTGGTCGCACGGAGTCGTCTTGGCCCGAGCAATCGCAGACATCTTCGAAGAGGCGCGACGGCGACGCGTCTTCCAGACCACCGGTGTGTACGTTGTCGCCGTCTGGGGCCTGTCGCAGGGAGCCGTCGAGCTGGCGCCCGCACTGGGATATTCCACGTCGATCGTGCGCTGGATCCTGATCGCAGGATTGATTCTGTTGCCCGGCGTCGTCGTGCTCGCCTGGAAGTTCGACGTCAGCCGCCAGGGGATCGTCCGCGATCCCGAGGATCAGCCGACGCTCGGCGTCTCGAATTTCGATGGGATTTCGACGATGCCGACGGCGATGGGGGGCGCCGACGGGGCCGGCGCGCTGCTGGTCCGTTGGGGTGACGGGAACGGGCTCGCTGCGACGTTGTTTCGCGAGGAGTTCTTCATCGGGCGCGGCGCGGAGTGCCGGGTGCGTTTCTACGACCCGCTGGTCTCGCGCAAGCATGCACGGGTCTATCCCGATGCCGGTGTCTGGCTGATCGAGGACCTCGGGAGTCGCAATGGGACCCTGCTCGACGAGCGGCGCATCGCAGAGCCCGTGGCTCTCGTGCTCGAGAGTACGCTGCGCGTAAACGAGGCGGGGCCGGTGTTGCGACTCGAGCACATCGCAGCCGGCGCTCCCTACCAGGCGGCGCTGATACAGCACCGCGATGCTCCGACCGTCGCCCACGTCCGCGCCCCGGCGCGGGATTTCGACGGGCCGCGCGGGTCGGGACCCCGCGGCGCTTGAACGGGGCGCTTGAAGGAGACCGATTGAACCGCGTCGTCATCACCGGAACGGGTCTCTTCACGCCGAGCGGATCGGTGACCAACGACGAGCTCGTCGCATCTCTCACGACGGCGACCCTGCGTTGGAACGAGCAGCATGCGGCCGAGATCGCTCGCGGCGAGCTTTCGGCGCGTGACGTGCCCTCCTCGAAGTTCATCCTGCGCGCCTCGGGCGTGGGACATCGCTATCTGATCGACCGGGACGGCGTCCTCGATCCGACGCGCCTGCGGCCGAGGCTGCGAACCCGCAGCGAGGACGAGCTTTCGCTGCAGGCGGAAATGGGGCTGGCGGCGGCGCGCGAGGCCCTCGCCCAGGCGGGGCGCCAGGGCAGCGACGTCGATGCGGTCATCGTCGGCTGCTCGAATCTGCAGCGGCCGTATCCCGCGCTGGCGATCGAGATCCAGGCGGCGCTCGGCGCCCGGGGCTTCGCCTATGACATGAACGTCGCCTGCTCCTCGGCCACCTTCGCGATCCAGAACGCGGTCGATGCGCTGAAGAGCGGTCACGCCCGCTGTGCCCTCGTCCTGAATCCCGAGATCACCTCGGCCCACACCAACTTCGAGCTGCGTGAGTTCCACTTCATCTTCGGCGACGCCTGCACGGCCGTCGTCCTCGAGGCGGAAGCCGACCAAGAGGCCGAAGGCGTTGGCGCGCCGACCGACTCGAGCCGGGGCGAGGCGTGGGAGGTGCTCGGGACGCGGCTCGTGACGCAGTATTCGAACAACATCCGCAACGATGCCGGCTTCCTGAGCGGCTGCGAGGAGCCGGCGCGCGCTCCGCACGAGCTGCTCTTTCGCCAGCACGGGCGCCAGGTGGCGAACGAGGTCTGTCCGCTGGTGGTCGAACATCTGCGCGGGCATCTCAGGGACACGGGGATCGGGGTCGAGCAGCTGAAGCGGCTCTGGCTCCACCAGGCGAATCTCAACATGAACCGCACGATCGCGAAGACGCTGCTCGGCCGGGACGTCGCGCCCGAGGAGGCCCCCGTGATCCTCGACGAGTACGCGAATACGAGCTCGGCCGGATCGGTGATCGCCTTCCACAAGCACCGCAGCGGCATCCGAGCGGGGGAGTACGCCGTGCTCTGCTCGTTCGGCGCGGGCTATTCGATCGGAAGCGTCCTGTTGCGCAAGCGGCGCGACTGAAGCGTCGCGGCGAGCCGGACCGTGAGGGCGGCGATCAGAACGGCCACGGCCGACCAGTAGGCCGGCTGGTCCGCGACGCGCCCGGCGTAGGTGGTTGCAAAGATCACGAACAGGACGATCTGTCCGGTGCGGTGAAGCCCGCGCCATCGACGACCGCCGAGCCGCCGCTGCGCCGCGTCGTTCGAAGTCGCTGCCATCGCGATCACGAGGACGAAGCCGAACGCCCCGGCATAGAGCGCAACGCGCGGTGCGAACACGAGGTCGTCCAGGCGCGCCAGCATCAGGATCGAGGCGCCGTGGACGAAATGCGCGGTGGCGAAGGCGAGTCCGAGGGCACGCCGGCGGGCGAGCAGCGCCCGGGTCAGCGGTCCGGGCCAGAGCCGCGCGATCGACGAGGCCAGGAAGGCGATCAGGAAGAGCGCAAAAGCAACCTGCGCCGTGTGGCGGGTCGCCGCGCGCCAGCCGAGCTCCGCGGACCCGTTGAGCGCGAGGCTCGCGCCCACGACCGCCAGGGAGACGAGCAACGCGGCGGAGATCGCACGCCGGGGGCGATTGGCCCAGGCGAGCCAGGGGGGATAGGCGCGAACCACCAGCGTGTCCCGCACGGTCTTCCTCCTCGTTTCCGATGAGCGCGGCGTACCCCATCCCGCGTATCGGGACGGGATAGCCACGACCACCAGTCCAATCAAGCGTCCCGATCCGATATGTTCCGCGATCGATGCATTTCGCTCTTCGCCCGCGCGCACAGATCCGGACGACCCGACGCGAGCGCGGCCGGATCCGCTTCATGCTCCTGGCGCTCGGCGCCTTCTTCACTGGAGTCACTGGAGTCACGGGAGTCGCTCTCGTCGGCTCGGCGGGTTACGCCCGCCCGTGCCGCGCCGACGCGACTCTCGACGCGACCCCCGCCTCGAGTCCCGATCCCGTGCCCGCAGCGCTCACGTTCCGTGCGCGCTCGCAGCCGGCGCTGGTGCTCTCCCTCGCGGCGCTGACGAAGGCCTGCGGTGAGCAGCAGATCGAGGTCGATGATCCTTATCACGGCCGCCGCGTGCGCTACCGCGCAATTCCCCTTCGCTGCGTTCTCGACCAGGGCTTTGCGGCGCGCGGCGGTGCCGCGTCGCTCGTGAACGAGAGCCTGCTGCTACGGGCGCGCGATGGCTACACGCGGCCGGCCTCGGGGACGCAGCTCGACGATCCGCGTGCCTTTCTCGCCTTCGGCGAGCCGGGTCTCGAAGCGCCGCGGAGTGGTCGGCCGCGCTTTCGGCCGATCGACCGGCGGCAGATCGATCCGGCGCCGTTCTATCTCGTCTGGACGGACGTCGCGAGCGGCGATCCCCATGAACAGCCCTGGCCCTATCAGCTCGAGACGATCGAGATCGCACCCTTCGAGCAAGCCTTCCCGCACACCGCCCCGAACGGCCTCCCGAAGTCCCACGCGAGCTGGCGGGGTTATGCGCTCTTCCAGGCGTCCTGCAGCGCCTGCCACGCGATCAA
>JANNQH010000869.1:0-3180 GCA_031400655.1 Deltaproteobacteria bacterium
TTGGCCTGCTCGTGACGCTGACGATCGCGATCGCGTTCGTCGCCGAGGTGCTGCTCGGACCGGCCCTGCTCTCACTGGCCGATCGCTGGAACGCCCTCGCGGATCGCAGCTAGACGCTCGTCGGCGCCGTGGTGACCGGCGTGGTGACCGGCGCGTAAGACGCTGTCTTCACGCGCACACCGACCGACGCCGGATGCAGCCGCACGAGCGTCTCGACGAGACCGGCCTGCTCCACCCGCTTCCGATCCTCGAGCCACCAGAGCAGCATGCCCGCCTCCATCGACAGGTAGGCGCGGGCGGCGAGCTCGACGTCGAGGCCGCCGTCGATCCGGCCCGCACGCTGGAGCCCGCGCAGCCCTTCGGCGATCGGCCGCGTCGACTCCGAGACGACGGGGCCCTGATGAGCCGGCGCGGTGCGCTCGCGGCCGAGGCAGACCCGATAGGCCTCGGGGTGGTCCCGGGCGAACTCGACCGCGGCGGCGACCGATGCTCGGATCTGGTCCGCGAGGAGACGACCCGCCCCGACTATCGCTCCCTGTCGGGCGGTTCGCAGGCCGGCCAGGGTGCGGAGCTGGAGCGCCCGAAGCAGTGCATACTTGTTCGCGTAATAGAGATAGAAGGTCCCTACGCCCAGACCGGCCGCCCGGGCGATGGCGTTGCTGTTGACCCGCTCGCAGCCGTGGCGCGCGAACAGACCGAGCCCCGCGACGAGCAGTCGCGCCTGGGCGTCTTCGAGTCGGGGGCGAGACATGGGCTGACGCTATCTGATTGATTCATCAAAATCGATCACGGGTCGAATGAATCTCGATCGACGATCAAATTCGAAGGCGAGCCGATCGCGATTCTTTTCCGATCGATCAATCAAAATGATTCGAGCCATCGGAATTTGCAAATCCGATGCACTTGTTCTGCCGATAGCGGAGCCGCCGCGCACGACTGCGCGGCGGAGGCCGCGGGCCATGGCGAAAACTGTCGGCATCATCCAGGCCCGCATGCGTTCGGAGCGGCTGCCGGGGAAAATCCTGTCGCCCCTGTGCGGCCGGCCGCTGCTCGCGATGCTCGCCACCCGGACGGCCCGGGCGCGGATCGACGACTGGTGGCTCGCCACGACGAGCGACGCTGCGGACGACGTGACCGAGGCCTGGGGCTTCGAGCTCGGGCTGCGCGTCTACCGGGGCCACCCGACCGACGTGCTCTCCCGCTTCCTGGCCGTCGCCGAGGAGACGGGCGCCGATTGGCTCGTCCGGCTCACCGCCGACAATCCCTTCATCGATGCCCCGCTGATCGACGCCCTGGTCGACGCACGCGACGCCCGCGCCGAGCCGAAGCCGGACGTGGAGGGGGACGCCGAAGCAATCGAGCTCTTTCGGGCGAACAGCGGCCGACCGCTCGGCTACGGCGTCGAGCTCGTCCGAACGAGCGCTCTCGTCCGGGCGAGCGCGGCGATTCGCAAGTCCGAGTTCCACCACCGCGTCCACGTCACGAGCTGGCTGTCGAGCCACGGCCGGATCGCAAACGTGCCGCTGCCGGCGGATTGGCCCGAGCGCCCGACCTGGCGCTGGACCGTCGACACCTACGAAGACCTCGCGATGGCGCGCAGCGCCTTCCGGCTCTTCGGCAGCGAGGCCGCCACGATCGACTACCCCGCGATGGTCCGGCTGCTCGACGGTGTCCCAGAGATCGCGACGATGAACGAACACATCGTGCAGAAGAAGCTGGAGGAAGGATGAACGCGAAATTTCTCGCCCGCGACGCGATGGCGGGCTGGGGGATCGGAGTCAGCGGCGGCGGTAGCCACCTGGGCCGCGCCATCGCGTTGGGCCTGGCAGCGCTCGGCGCCACCGTCGTCGTCTTCGGCCGCAGGCGCGAGCCCCTCGAAGAGACCGCCGCGCTCGCCGCAGATCTCTCGGGCACGATCATCCCCGAGGCGGCCGATCAACACAAGGACGCCGATCTCGCGCGCGTCCTCGACCGGATCGAGAAGGAAGCAGGACGCCTCCACGGCTGGGTCAACAACGCCGTCGGCGGCCGCCGCACGCTGCTCCGCTCCCTCGAGCGCTCAGCCGTCGAGGAGACCGTCGAGAGCACGCTCTCGGATCTCATGCTCGCGACCGAGGCCGCGGCCGGGCGCATGATCGCGAAGGGGCAGGGCGGTGCGATCGTGAACGTGGCGTCGATGTACGGCCTCGTCTCGCCCAATCCCGACACCTATCGAAACCATCCGCAATTCCACAACCCCCCGGCCTACGGTGCCGCGAAGGCGGGGGTGATCGAGTTCACGCGCTATGCGGCGTGTCATTTCGCGTCCGACGGGATCCGCGTGAACTGCGTGAGCCCCGGGCCGTTTCCGTCGCAGGCGGTCCAGCGCGAGGCGGGCTTCGTGGCTGAGCTCGCCCGCCGCGTGCCGCTCGGCCGGGTCGGTGAAGCGAGCGAGCTCGCTGGCCCCGTCGCGTTCCTGCTTTCCCCCCTTGCAAGTTTCATCACGGGACACGATCTCGTCGTCGATGGAGGATGGACCACTTGGTAGACATGACTCTTTCGACCTGGCAGGGCATGCGCACCCGCGACCCGCGTCGCTTGACGCTCGGCAGTGCGCAGTGGGGCATGCCGTACGGCATCGCCAACCGGACGGGACCGCCCGCGGCGGACGAGCTTTCGGCGCTGCTTCTGCTCGCCCGCGAGGCCGGCATCCGTTCGATCGACACCGCCCGCGCCTACGGCGAGAGCGAGGTCCGCGTCGGCCGTGCGCTCGCCGAGCACGATGACTGGCGCGTCGTCACGAAGCTCGCCCCGGACGTCGATGCCCCGGGCCTCGAGCTGTCGGTAAATCTCGAACGGGTCGCCGACAGCCTGGCGCGAACCCGTGACGCGTTGGGCATCGAGTCGATCCCGGCGCTGCTGCTGCACCGTTATGCGCATCGCCACGCCTTCGGCGGAAAGCTCTGGCGAACGCTGCTCGGCGAGCGCGAGGCGGGGCGGATCAACCAGCTGGGTGTCTCGGCGGCGAGTCCCGAAGAGGCCTGGGCAGCCCTCGACGACCCCGACGTCGAGATCCTCCAGGTCGCGACCTCGTTGCTCGATCTCCGGCTCTACCGCCAGGGCTTCTTTCCGCGAGCGCGCGAAGCGGGCCGCATCGTCTATGTGCGCAGCGTCTATCTCCAGGGCGTGGCGCATCTCGGT
>JANNQH010000870.1:0-6535 GCA_031400655.1 Deltaproteobacteria bacterium
CCTCGCGATCGTGACTTCGGCGACGCGCTATCAGGTCGAGCCGATCGCGCGCCGGCTCGGCGTCGAGTTCGTCGCCTGCAGCGGTCTCGAGGTGAGGAAAGGCGTCTTCACCGGCAGGGTCGTGCAGCCCACCTGTTATGGCCGCGGCAAGCTCGACGCCGCGCAGCGTTTCGTTGCCCGCCATCGCTTCGAGCTCTCCCGCAGCTACTTCTACACCGACAGCCACGAGGATCTCCCGCTGCTCGAAGCCGTCGGTCGGCCGCGACCCGTGAACCCGACGCGTCTGCTCGCGCAAATCGCGACCGAGCGGGGCTGGTCGACGCACGCGTTCGCCAGCCCGCCCGGGCCGATCCGCCGCCGCCTCGACGAGCTCGGGGCGCGCTGGCTCTCGCCCGGGAGTCGCGCGCCGCGGACCGAGGTCGCATGAGTCGGCCCGATGCGGATCCGCTCCGGCCCGAATCCGAGGTCGCCGGAAGCGCGCTGTCCTTCGATCGTCGGCGCGTCGCGATCACTGGCGTCACTGGCACCCTCGGCGATGCCCTCGCCCGCGCCTACCTGGCGCGCGGATTCGAGGTCGTCGGGGTCACGCATCGGGCGAACGTCGAATCGCATTCCTGTCACCGCGTCGTGCGGTGTGCCCAGGCAACGGTTACTGATGCGGAGCAACTTCTCGATCTCGATCCCGACGTCCTGATTCTCAACGCCGGACGGATCGAGACGGCGATCGGCCCGGCGGGTACGCCCCTGGCCGGGGAGACGGCGGAGATCTTCACGCTGAACGCGATCTTTCCCGCCCTCGTCGTTGCGGCGGTGGGCTCGCGCGGGACGCGGAGACGACTCGATCTCGTCGCCATCGGGTCGATCGCCGATGGAAGCCCGTCCTGCTTCGGACCGGCCTACCACGCGTCGAAGACTGCGCTGCATTCCTTCATCGCTGGTGCCGGGCCGATCGTGAATGCGGCCCATCCCTTGATTCGAGTACGGCTCTATCGGCCGGGCGTGATTCGCGGTCCGCTCTCCTTTGCGCCGTGCCTGCGACTGAACCGGCAGGGAAGGGCATTGCGCGCGAGGCGCTGTCGAAACGCGCCCGAGGCATCGCTCATCGCCGAGCGAATCGCCGATTGGATCGCGGGCGATGCCTGGGTCGGGAGCGATCCGGCGCCGCTCTCGTTCCGCGCCCTGCAATTTCTTCACGCCGCCGCACCGGATCTCTACTACCGGCTGCAGCGGCTCGGCTGGCGTCGTGGCAGTCGCTTCGAAGAGGTGAGCTTGCGCGAGCAGACTGGAGCGTGGAGCGCGCAGCCGGCTGAGAAGCTCGGCTCCAAAGAAAGCGGAGTGTAAAAAAAAGGGGGGGGAGCATGCGGATCGCGATCGTGAGCGAGGTTTTCTTTCCGAAGATCGACGGGATCACCAATCGATTGAGAAGCACGATCGAGTGTCTCGTGGCCGATGGCCACGAGGTCTTCGTAATCGCGCCCGCTGGCAGCGTGGCCGAGTACGCTGGCGCGCGCGTGCTGCGGGTGCCGGGGCCGCGCTTCTGGCGATATCCGGGACTGCGCATCTGTCTGCCGGATCCGCGGATCTTGTGGCGTCTCTTCCGCTTCCGGGCCGATGTGGTGCACGTCGTCGGCCCGGTCTGTCTCGGGCTCTGGGCGCTGTTGGCCGCGCGCCTGCTCAGTCTCCCGATCGTGGCCTCGTACCACACGGACCTGCCGCGTTATTTGAAGGGCTACGGACTCGCCTGGCTCGACGGCCTGATCTGGCCCCTGATCCGCGCCATCCACCGCCTCGCCCATCGTAATCTCTGTCCCTCGACTTTTACCCAGCGCGAGCTCGAGTCCCAGGGAATCCCGGACGTCGGTCTCTGGCGCGGTGGCGTCGACACGAAGCTCTTCTCGCCCGCGCGGCGAAGCCTGGCGATGCGCGCCCGCATGGTCGATGACGGCCGTGTCGACGCGCCGATCCTGCTCTACGCCGGCCGCGTCGCGCCGGAGAAGGGACTGGACCGATTGGCGCCGGTGCTCGAGGCGCTGCCCGACTGTCGGCTCGCGATCGTCGGTGACGGGCCGGCGCGCGCAGAGCTCGAAGCGCGCTTCGCCGGTACGCCGACGCGCTTCCTGGGCTTCCTGCGCGGCGAGGAGCTCGCGACCGCCTTCGCGAGCGCGGATCTCTTCGTCATGCCGTCGATGACCGAGACCCTGGGATTCGTCGTGCTCGAGGCGATGAGCTCGGGCTTGCCCGTGGTCGCCGCGCCGGGAGGCGGGATCCCCGACCTCGTGCTCGAGGGTGAGACCGGTGCCCTCGCGGATCCGACCAACAGCGAGAAGTTCTCGCAGCGGATTCGCGAGATCCTGCACGATCACGCGCGCCGGGCCGAGCTGTCGGCGAGCGCTCGCCGATTCGCCGAGAGCTGCGATTGGCCCTCGGAGACCCGCGCGCTGGTCGCGGACTACGGCCGCACGGTCCAGCGGGTCCAGGCGAAGCGCTGGGTCGCACGCAGCGGACGTTTCGCTCGCTTAGCGAGGCGGTTGCGCGGAATGGGCGCGGGCGCCGTCGGCTGAGGCGCGGCGTCGACCCAGGATCTGATCCGCCACGCGCAGGGCGTGCGCCGCGATCGTGAGCGCGGGCCCGACGCCCAGCGAGGTGGGAAATACGCTGCCGTCGACGATCCAGATGCGCTCATGACCGTGGAGGCGGCCCATCGCGTCGACGACGGAGGTCCGCGGATCGTGGCCCGCGCGGCAGGTCCCGACCTGGTGGGCGAGATGTTCGCGGTCGTTGTGGGCGACCCGGGGAAGCGTGAGCGGCGCGCCGCTCTGGCGCATGACGCGCGCGAGGGCCCGGGACAGGGTGCGAGCGCGGGCGACGTCGAAATCTGTGAAGCGTCGAGCAAGTCGAATACCACCATCGCGGCCCGCCTGCACCCGATTCCCCGGCTGGGGCAGGTCCTCGACATAGCCCGCGACGAGCAGCGTTCGCGCTTGCACGGCACGCGCGAGTCGAAGCGGCATCGCGATGCCCGCCTGCTTTCGGAGCGAGAGCGGGCCCGGGACCGGGATCGTCTGGGCCGAGCCCAGCTTGATCCTCTTTGCGCCGACTCCGAGATAGAAATCCGAGAGGCCGAGCCGCTTCAAGAAGGTTCGATCGGCGCCGATCGAGCGCGCGAAGACGGCGACCGCGAGCGCCCCGAGATGACACATGTGATTGCGGCCGAGCTCGTCGCTCGGGTTCGGTAATCGGGACCGCTCGATCAGGAGCGGCGTGCCGAGGGCGCCCGCGGCGAGCAGATAGTGCTCGGAGGTCACGATCCGTTTTGACCCGCTCTTCCGGTCGCACAGACGAATTCCGCGCAGCCGGCCGGCTTCGAAGACCAGCGCTTCCGCTTCCTGACCCTCCCAGAAGTCGAGTTGCCCCTCGCGTATCCGGGGGCGGAGCAGCGTGGCGTCCGTTGAGCTGCGGGAGTCGTTGGGACAGAGATAGCCGGGGCAGGTGGGACAGCGCAGGCAGCGTTCGAAGTCGATCGCGAGGGGAAGTCGAAACGGCTGGAGCCCGATCGCCTCCCACGCCTCCGCAAGTTGCTGATTGAACGGATCGAGGGGCGGGCTCGGCGCGGGGTAGGGGGCTCTGCGGACCTCGAGATGAGGCGGCCGTGCGCGGGCATCGCCGCTCACGCGAAAGAGATCCTCCGCGCGCGCGTAGTAGGGCTCGAGGTCTTCGTACTGGAAGGGCCATTCCCAGATCGCGCGGGGAATCCGATCGCCGTAGTGGCGCCCCGGCAGGAAATCCTCCCGCGAGGGTCGCAGCAGTGCGGCGCCGTAGAGGGCGCTCCCGCCTCCAGGCACGCCGCCAATCAGCGGGCGGACGCGTTGGCCGTCGATCTCGATCGAGCGGTCGTCGGCGGCGATCCGCTCGATCAACATCTTCTGCTCGTCCTGGCCCTCGCGCGGGTTTGCGAGAGGAAGCCCGCGCTCGACGACGAGAGTTCGCAGGCCGCCGTCCGCGAGCGCCGCCGCGGCGGTGCCGCCGCCGGTCCCGGACCCGATGACGACGGCGTCGTAGTCGGCGATGAGGTCGCATCCTCGTGCAGGCGGGCGGGCAGCGACGCCCGGCCGCTCATCGACGCAAGCGTAGACGACTTTTCCGAATGCTCATGCGGGCGTCATGACATCGTCACGCTGCGGAGAGAAGGTTGTAACCGCCTCCCTGGGCTCGGAATTGCAGAAGCGGTCGACGAGGCATCGAGTGGCTGAAGCCGACCTGGGGAGGCTTCGTCAAGGCAGCCGACGCGCGGGAACCTTCGCGAGCGCGTGCTCGAGGAGCTCCGCCCAGAGCTCGTCCATGCTCGGCGCGAAGGCCCGTCCGGATTCCGGGAGCGGCGCGCGGGCGTCGCAGAACCAGACCTCGGCGTCGTCGCTGCGGCCGCGGGCGCGCAGGGCGAGCACGGCGTCCGTGCGCTCGACGAGCCTCGGGGCGCTCGCATCGGGGTCGCTCGACCAGGTCCGGCGCGTGACGGGTTCGGTTCGGTGCGTGATCTCGAGGATCAGATCGGCATCCGCCGCGGCGGTGATCGAATAGCCTTTTTCGCGCAGGGCTTCCTCGGCTCGGCTGCGCAGCGCCGACGCGACTGACGGGGTAGGCGACTGGGCCGCCTCCGTCGCGTCCTCCCGGAGCGTGACGTGCAGCGCCGAGGCTCGCGCGACGACTTCGCCGTCACTGGCGTCGACTGTGATCCGGTTCGATATGCAGGCCGAGGTCGAGGCCGCGAGCAAGGCGAGCGATATGGTTGCGAGGGCACGGGTCGGCTTGCGGCGGGTGGTCCGAGTCATGGCTACTCCTGCGTGCGCAGGGGCGTGCCCTCAGCGTCCGCTTGCGATGTCTTTCGCGGCGTCGGCGCCGCAGTCGAGCATCCACTCGACGCGTTTCATGGTGTCGTCGATGTTCGACGAAGCCGCAAGGCCGCCGCCCGCGCCGGCACGCAGACGTGCGACGACACCCTCGACGAGGCAGGCCATCTTCCACCAGCTGAAGGCGCGGTAGTAGTCGAGCTGCGCGAGATCGAGGCCCGATTTGCGGGCGTACATCTCGATGGCTTCGGCGCGGCGCGGGAAGGCGGGATGGCGGGTGGGAGAGGGCGAGCCGAAATCGTTCTGCTCGCCCGGATCGCTCCAGTAGAGGATCGACCAGCAGAAATCGGCGACCGGGTCGCCCAGCGTGCAGAGCTCCCAGTCGAGCACAGCGATCACGCGATCGTCGGGACCGAGGACGGTGTTGTCGAAACGGTAGTCGCCATGGACGAGGCCGACGCGTTGCTGCGGCGGCACGGACTTCGCGAGCCGCGCGTGGAGCTCGTGGACGAGCGGTAGCTCGCGGGACTTCACCGCTTCGTACTGGCGCAGCCAGCGCGACAGCTGCCGCTCGACGTAGGCGTCGCGGCGGCCGAGGTCGCCGAGGCCCACGGCATCGGCGTCGATCGTGTGCATCGCGACCTGGACGTCGATCAGGGACTCGGCGGCGCGTCGGCAGCGCGAAGCATTCATCGACTCGGCGTCGGCCGGGCCGCGCAGGATCCGGCCTTCGGCGAAATCCATGACGTAGAACTCGGCGCCGACGATTGTCGGGTCCGCGCAGTAGGCGATCGCCGCCGGCACCGGGACACCCGCCTCGGGATGCGAATCGAGCGCCGACATGATCTTCCACTCGCGCGCCATGTCGTGGGCGGTCGCGACCCGCGCGCGCTCGGGCGGACGGCGCAGTGCCCAGCGCTTGCCGGAACCGGACTCGACCCGGTAGGTCAGGTTCGAGCCGCCGGCGGCCACGAGCTCGAAGCGGAGCTCTCCGTCGGCGCCTTCGACGTGATCCGCGAGCCAGCGGGTCACGGCAGGAATGTCGAGTCCGCGAAGGCTGCCCGGTCCTGATCCGCCCATCGCCCGCTTCCGATCTCCAGCGCATCGGGTTGCGCGCGGCCTGCTCGCCGCGCTCCTCGCCCGAACGCCGCGCCACGCTATCACACGCCCCCAGACGCTCACGCGCGGCAGGATTCTGGCGTATACCCCGCACGGGGAGAGCCAGCCGGTTGAGCTTCGAGCGAAAATCGATGGACGGCCCGTCGCGACCGAACCGGGCTGGGCCCGCTCCGGATTCCCATCCGGTGATCGCGACCTTCCGGCTTCCTTATTACGCGCGTCTCTGGAGCTCGAACCTGCTCCAGTTCATCTGCTTCCAGGTGCTCTTTCTCGCGATGCAGTGGCTCGTGACCTCGCTCTCGCCGTTGCGGACCGCCGTCGGCCTCATCGGCTTCGCCCAGGGCGGGACGATTGCACTCTTCTCGCCGGCGGCGGGCGTGGTGGTCGATCGCGCGCCGAAGCGCAATCTGATCGGAGTCGGGCGGCTCGCCATGGCGCTGATCGCGCTCGCGGTGGGGCTACTCGTCTTGTCGGACCAGGTCGCCTACTGGATGTTGCTCGCCGTCTCGATCACCGGCGGGCTCGTCGCCTCGGTGCTCAATCCGGCGACCCAGACCTACGTGGTCGATGTG
>JANNQH010000871.1:0-2815 GCA_031400655.1 Deltaproteobacteria bacterium
GTGAACATCCCGGTGAAATGGGACGATCCGACGCTGCGCGACCTGAAGATCTTCATCAAGACGATGCGGGCCTTCGAGGGCGAGCGCGTCTTCGTCCACTGCGCGATGAACATGCGCGTCTCGGCCTTCATGTACCACTACTTGACGATCGAGCAGGGGCTCCCGCCCGCGCAGGCGCGCTCGCCGATTCTCGAGAAATGGGAGCCGAAGATGGACGAAATCTGGAAGCGCTTCCTTGCGCTAACGCCGGAGGCCGTGCGCGGCCGCGACTAGCCGTTCGGCCCGACGGCCGCGATCCGACGATCGATCTCGGCATGCAGCTGCTGGATGCGACCCTCCTGCTCGGAGAGTCGAATCCCCGTGCAGCCGGCAGACGCGAGGCCGCGTTGGACGAGCGCCATGTTCGAAACGTCCTGCTCGAGGACGAAGCCGAGCTCGGGGCGATCCTGGGTCGTGCGCCGTCGCGCAGGCCGCGTCGCACCCGAAAGATCGGCATCGGCCTCGACGCCGAAGAAAGGGGTCGGTCGAACGCCCGGCCGCGTCTTCCGCGCGAGCGTCCAGACGTGGAAGAAGCTGCGCGCCGGATCCGTCGCATGGGGCAGGAAGCGCATGACCTGGACCGCTTCGGGCAGCGCATTCATCGCGAAACTGGGAAAGATCGACGGATTCCAGTTGTCGACCAGCTGGTCGTCACTGAAGCGCGCATAGTCGACGCCGAAGGGATTGTCCGACCGCCGTTTCACCGCTCGGAGCGTGTCGCGCACGTCCATCGCCGTCCCCGCGAAACGTTCGGGATCGATGCCCGCGCCCGCGAGGATCTGCTTCAGCGCGGGCGAGAGAGTCGTGCGGTCCTCGAGCCGCGGGCTCGGAATCGAGAGCGGGCTGATCACGCGGCTGTGCCCCTGCGGATAGTAGTCATACTGATTCTCGAGCTCGTCGATCGTGTCGATGATCTGGGGATGGGTCGCGTGGGTGTGATAGGGCTCGAGGAAGGCCTCGCTCGCGACCTTCCAGTTGCAATCGAGGGAGACCACGACGTCCTTCACGAGGTGGAGCCTGTCGAGCTCGTAGGCCTCGAGCAGGGACGGCAGCGGCTCGAGGTACTCGGCGAGGGGCGGCGCATCGGCAGCCAGCGCGACAAAGACGAAAGGGCCCCAGCTCTCGCAGCGCACGGGCAGCAGATCGACGCCTCCGGCGAGGGCGCCGGCCTCGAAGAGCTCGCGGTCGGTCACGCGGAGGTTGCCGCCGTCGAGGCCGTAGATCCAACCATGAAACGGGCAGACGAAGCTCGCGCCGCCCCCGCAATCGTCCGCGACGAGCTGGCGTCCGCGATGCCGGCAGACGTTGAAGAAGGCGCGCAGGACATTGTCGCGCCCCCGCGCGACCACGATGGATTCGTGGCCCACGTCATAGCGAATCCAGTCCCCCGGTCGTGAGAGATCCGCCATGAGCCCGGCGCAGGTCCAGGTCTGGGACCAGATCGCGTCCCACTCGCGCTGCATGAACGCCTTCGACGTGTAGCGATCGGGCGAGAGGACGAGGTAGCGGTCCTTCTCGGGATAGAGCGCTTCGAGGGGCGGCGACTTGTGTTCGGGGGATGTCGCGGGGGCGTTCGGGCGAACGGCGAAGCGGCCCGGGCGGAAATCGGGGGCGATGGAGGACGGCCGGGTCACGGAGGGCTGCCTTTCGCCGGAGAGGTCGCGGCCGAGAGCGGCGTGCTCGTCGCCGGCACGCTGCGCGCGAAGAGCGGCCCCTGCAGCACCGCGTACGACGCATCGTCGGCATCGGCCCGTCCGAATCGCTTGCCCGCGATCAACGGCTGCGACGGGTCCCAGGAGGCGGGGCCGTGCTGGGCCCAATCGCAGACCACGGTCCGCCGCGCAAAGCGCCAGACGCCCTCGTCCCGGCGGTAGTGGTCGAGGTAGCGGAGGCCCTGCACCAGCTCGGAGAACGAGCCGTCGCCATTGCGGAGCCGGTTGTAGGCGGTCAGGTAGACCTCGCCCTCGGCGCGTGATCCGGCGAGCTCGATCGTCACGTTGTGCACGTGGTGAGTCGTGGCATCGACGCCTTCGAGCGCGCCGCGCAGCCACGCGACGAATCCGGGCGCCGGCCCGCAGTAGTTGCCCGTGTGGTCGTCGATCGCATCGTCGGTATAGAGGCTCGCGAGAAGGTCGTAGTCGCGGCGGTCGACTGCTCGCGAATAGCTTTGGACGAGCTCGCTGATCGCCTGCTTCTCGATCAGGGCAAGCAGGGCCGGGTGAAGCGACGGATCCACAGCGATCATGGACGATCCTCTTGCATCGGATTGATCGCCGTCGGCTTCGCACGACGGCCGAGTTCGTTGCTGCCCGGTCGAGAATGCGCGACCGTCGAGCAAGGCGGCCACGAGCGACGGGCAGCATAGGTCCGGGCGGATGGCGACGCACGATCGGCGGCTGCCTTCGGATGCCGCGGGTGAAGGCAGATTCCATGATCAAGATCCTTTCGGTCAAGACGCGCCTTCCCGGCACCACGCGCGAGGCGTTCCGTCAGCACTATGAGAGTCGCCACGTCCCCCTCGGCCTAGGCTTCATCGATCGCTTTCGTTGGCGCAAGTACATCCGCAATCACGTCGTCGCCGTGCATGCCGGGAACGTCGATTTCGATTGCCTGACCGAGTTCTGGGTCGCGAGTCGGGAAGATCAGGAATCGACACGGCTGTTCGCGGCTTCGCCCGGGTTTCGGGTCCTCGTCGATGACGACGAGCGCTTTCTCGACGTTACGTGCCGCTTTTCATGCGAGCTCGACGAGCAGATCGTCGCCGGCACGCGACCGG